>DASWMG010000211.1:0-16391 GCA_036399875.1 Solirubrobacterales bacterium | reverse complement strand
TCAGCGTCGCGATCCGCTGTTTGGCAGAGCCCTGCACGGTGACCGCGGCCAGCATCACGATCCCCACCGCCAGCATCACCCAGCCGGTGCGCGAGAGCGCCATTGCCTGGATCGCCACCGCGACGCCCGCCGCGGCGTACCAGCCCAGCCGCGCCGAGCGATCCTGGCTGTTGATCGCCATCGCCAGCGAGAGCAGCGCCGAGGCGGCGGCGAACATCGAGAAGGCGATCGGGTGGCCGAACGACGCCTCCGCACGCACCTGCCCAAAGCGGTCCACCTGGTTGCCCCAGATCGCCGACTCGGTCGAGTTGTAGGTGAAGGAGAGGAATGGATTCGACCCACCGCTCGTTTCGATGATCGCGATTGGCGCCAACCCAACCGCGACGACCGCGAAGGCTCCGGCGAGGACGACCATCGGCCTTTCGGTGTCGCCGAGCAGCAGCCGGCCCGCCAGGTAGGGGCCGATCCAGAGGAACATGATGTGGACGTACTCGGAGGGGAGCCCCCGTTTCGAGAAGGCGATCGAAATCGCCATCAGGCCGACGAAGGCGCCGACCGCGTAGTCGACCGCGTTGGGCCGGAAGATGACGCCGCGGGTGATGAAGTTGCGCCAGATCAGCGCCCCGGCCAACAGCCAGGCCGCGGCGGCGCCCGGCAGCACCAGCAGCGGTCCGAAGGTCGGTGCGGCGTAGACCGGCGCCAGGGCGACGACGACGACGAGGCCGGCGAAGGCGATCGCCGGTCGCTCGAGCGCGACCAGAAAGCCGATCACGGCGAGGGCCGCGGCCGCGACGGCTGCGACCAGCAGCGGTTTCTCGGCCAGGGCGGCGCCGAGCCCGAGCCCGGCCAGGGCGGCGAGGGCCGCCGAGCCGGCCGTGGTCGAGGCCAGCTCCGGCAGCCGGTGGCCGAGTGGCAGGGCCATCGAGCCGGGTCTCGAAGACAGCCTCATTTGGCGCAGAATAGATCACCGATCCGGCACCAAAGGTGGCGTCGACAGCGATGAGGGTCGTCTTCCTGCTGCCCGGCCGCAGTCCGCGGCCGGCCGGCGGCTTCAAGGTGGTCTACGAGTACGCCAACCGGCTCACCGCCGCTGGCCACCGGGTCGCGGTGGTCCATCCCTGGAGTTGGGAGGCGCGGCCCTCACGTGCCAAGCGCTGGCGGGGCCGCCTCTGGGCCGCGGCGAACGGCCGCCGCCGCGAGTGGATCGTCCCCTGGTACGAGCTCGACGAGCGGGTCGAGCTGCCGCTCGTCGCTCACCCGGAGGCCACGCAGCTGCCGGCGGCCGACGCGCTGATCGCGACCGCCTGGCAGACGGCCCCGTGGGTGGCGGAGGTGGCCGGCGGCCCGACCCGCGGCTTCTACTTCGTCCAGGGCTACGAGACCTGGGACGACCCCGAGACGGTGCGCGCGACCTGGCGCCTGCCGCTGCGCAAGATCGTGATCTCGCGCTGGCTCGAGGAGATCGCGGCCGAGATGGGGGAGGGCTCGCGGACGAGCCGCGTGCCCAACGGCGTCGATCTGGACAGGCTGGGAATCGACGTGCCCCCGGCTGAGCGGCCGCCCCGGGTCGGGGCGCTGCTCAGCCCGCAGAAGGGCGAGGACACGGTCGCCGTGCTCGAAGCCGCGCGAGAGCGGCTCCCCGAGCTCGAGGCCGCGACCTTCGGCGCCACCGACCGCCCCGCCGGCCTCCCTGAGTGGGTCCGCTACGAGCGCCTCCCCGACCGGGCGACGCTGCGTCGCCTCTACAACTCCTGTTCGGTCTTCCTTCAGGCCACCAAGCAGGAGGGATGGGGGCTGCCGGGCAGCGAGGCGATGGCATGCGGCTGCGCCCTCGTCACCTACGACAACGGCGGCTCACGCGAGTATGCGAGCGACGGCGAGACCGCCGTGGTCGTCGCCGAGCACGTGCCGGCCCGGCTGACCGAGGCGGTCGTCGCGCTCATCGATGACCGCGAGCGCCGCCTGGCGCTCGCCCACCGCGGCCGCGAGCGTGTCGCCGAGTTCACCTGGGAGCGCGCCGTCGCCGCGATGGAGCGCGTCCTCGCCGGGGGGCCGGGCGAGGAGAGGGAGCGATGAACGAGACCCGGCGCCTCTTCCGCAACACGGCTGCGCAGTCGGCGCCGGTCGTCACCGCCTTCGTCTTCAGCTTCGTGCTGGCGCCGATAATGCTCAGCCGGCTCGGCCTGGCCCAGTTCGGCGTCTGGGCGGTGACCGGGGCGCTGGCCCAGTACGCGCGCCTGCTCGACCTCGGCATCACCAACTCGCTCTCGCGCTTCGTCGCCCTCTACGAGGCGAGCGGCGAGCGGCGGGCGATCGAGCAGACGATCGCGATCGGGCTGCTGGCGGCGATCGCGGTCGGGGCGGTCGTGCTCGCCGCCGCGGCCCTGACGGCGCCCCTGGTCAGTGACCTGATCGGGGTGCTCGACGCCGGCGAGATGCGCGTCGTGCTGCTCTGCTCGGCCGGGATCGCCGTCGCCAACCTGTTCGCCGCCGTGCTCAGCGCGGTGCCGGTCGGGCTGCGGCGGATGGGGCCGCCGAACGTGGCG
Organism: Solirubrobacterales bacterium; assembly: GCA_036399875.1. Lineage (GTDB taxonomy): Bacteria > Actinomycetota > Thermoleophilia > Solirubrobacterales > 70-9 > VRUE01. The sequence goes on along the minus strand of DASWMG010000211.1, from coordinate 13,845 downwards.
ATGACCGCCGGCAACACGGTCAACTTCGTCGCCAGCGTCGTCGCCCTCGTCCTCAGCACCGAGCTGACCACCTACGCGCTCGCCAACGTCGGCGCCGCCGTCGTCGGTCTGCTGTTGACCGCGGTGTCGTTGGCCTACGTCTGGTCGGCGCCGTTCGTCGGCCGGCCGAGCCTCGGCCGCGCCCGCGAGATCGTCTCCTTCGGCGTCAAGAGCCAGACGGTCACCCTCGCCAACCTGGTCAACGTGCAGACCGACAAACTGATCATCGCCGCGATGCTCGGCCCGCGCACGGCCGGCGCGTACGAGATCGGCAACCGGATCGTCCAGGGCGTCGTCTCGCTCGGCCTGCTGACGCTCTCGGCGCTGATCCCGACCGCGACGGCGGACCTGGTCAAGCGGGGGAAACAGGTGATCGCCGAGTACTTCGGCCGCTACACGGTGCGCTCGCTGGCGATCGCCCTGCCGATGTTCGGCGCCGTCTGCGTCAGCGCCCCGTACCTGCTCGTCGCCTGGCTCGGCGAGATCCCACCCGACTCGGTCCAGATCATCGTCCTGCTCTCCGTCGCCTTCGCGGTCAGCATGGCGACCGGGGTCGCGATGACGCTGACGATGAGCGACGGCCGCCCCGGCCTGGTCGCCCAGACCGCGCTCCTCGTCGTCACCCTCAACATCGCCGGCACGCTCGTCGCGGCGCCGATCTTCGGCCTCTGGGGCGTCCTAATCGCCACCGTCGGCGCCGAGATCGTCGCCAGCGTGATCTTCCTCGTCCGCTTCAACCGCCTCTACGGCCTTGGCGCGAAGGTCCTCGGCGAGGGGGTGGTGGGGCCGACCGCGGTCGCGGTCCTCGCCGCGCTGCCCTTCGGCCTCTGGTACCTGCTCGGCGCCGACTTGCCGGACGAGCGGGCGCCGGCGGCGATCGGGCTGCTCGCCACCGGCGGCCTCTACGCGCTGATCTGCTGGGTCGTCGAGAGCCGGCTCGAGCTCCTGCCGGAGCGGCTCAGGCTCGGTTCGCTGCTGCGGATGGCTCCTATACTGCGCCGCCGATGACCGGCCCCTCGCCCCGCCGTCGCATCCTGCTGGTCATCAACTGCCTCGGCTGGGCCGGCGCCGAGACGCAGCTCTACCACCTCGCGCTCGGGCTGGCCGAGGCGGGCCACTCGGTGACGCTGCTGGCGGTCGAAAGCGTCATCACCGACGTGCGGCGCCTCGAGGAGGCGGGCGTCGAGGTCGTCACGCTCGACGTCTCCAGCAGGCGGGAGAAGGTCGCCAGCGTGCGCCGCATCGCCCGCCACGCGCGGCGGGCCGACGTCGTCCACTGCACCGGCTGGGACGCCACCCTCTGGGGCCGGCTCGGCGCCGCCCTCGCCCGCCGCCCCGCGGTCATCACCGAGCACACGCCGGGGCGCGAGCACCAGTCGACCCACAAGCGCTTCTCGCGCGCCCGCCTGATCGCCCTCCACAACCGGCTGCTCGACCGGGTCACCTACGCCACGATCGCCGTCGCCAAATGGCAGATCGAGCTGCTTGAGAGCGAGGGGGTGAAGGGCGACTCGATCGTTCGCATCCCGAACGCGGTCCCGGTGGCCGAGCTCCGCCGGGCCGCCGCCGCGGGGCCGACGCGCGAGGAGCTGGGGATCCCCCCCGAGGCGCGGGTCCTGGTCCACATCGCCCGCTTCGTTCCCCAGAAGGGTCAGGCGCTGACGCTGGGGGCCGCGGAGCGGCTGCGCGAGCGGTTCGGCGACGTCCGCGTGCTGTTCGTCGGCGAGGGGGAGACCGAAGCGGCGGTGCGGCGCGAAGCGGAGGCGATCGGCGCCGAGTGGGCGACGTTCCTCGGCCGGCGCGACGACGTGCCCGGCCTCGTCACCCTCGCCGACGCCTCGGTGCTGCCGTCGGAGGCCGAGGGGCTGCCGATGACGCTGATCGAGGCGATCGTGCTGGGCACGCCGATCGTCGCCACCGACGTCGGCGACGTGGGGGACCTGATCGAGACGACCGGCGCCGGCGAATGCGTGCCGGCCGGCGACGAGGACGCCTACCGCGCCGCCTGCGAGCGCGTGCTCGGCGACGAAAGCCGGCGGGCCGAGATCGTCGCCGCGGCGGAGCGCGCCGCGCCCGAGTTCGACGCCCCGCGCATGGTGCGCCGCTACGAAGAGGTGCTCGAGGCGGCGGTCGTCGGGGCGCCGCTGCCGCTCGACCTGGAGGCCTGACGGTGACTCCCGCCGAGCGCCCGCCGCGCGTCCTGCTCGCCTGCGACTGGTTCGTCAAGTACACGGCGCGGCTCGGCCGCGGCCTCGCCGACGTCGGCTGCGAGGTCGTCCTGCTCAGCCGCGACCACGACCAGGAGTTCGGCGACGAGCCGGGCGCGATGCGCGCATTCGCCCACGACGTGCTCGGTGCGGGGCCGCGCCACCTGATGCTCGGCGGCCGCGTGCGGGAGCCGCGCCGGCTCGCCGACACGGTGCGGCTGCGGCGCTCGCTACGGGGCTGGCAGCCAGACTTCGTCCACCTCCAAGACTCGGTGCCGAACGACATGCGGCTGGCGGTCGCGGCCGGGCTGCCGGGGCGCCCCTACGCGCTGACGGTTCACGACCCCGTCGTTCACCCGGGCGACCGGGTGGCGCCGGCCTGGATCCGCGCCGTGCGGCGGGGCCTGCGCCGTCGCGCCGACCTGATCTTCGTCCACTCCGAGGCGCTGGCCGAGGAGTTGCGCGGCACCGGCGACGCGCGCGGCGCGATCGAGGTCGTGCCGCACGGGCTGACCGGCGCTGCGCCACGGCCCCTGCCGCTGCGGCCCTCGCTCCTCTTCTTCGGCCGCATCTCCCACTACAAGGGCCTCGACACCCTGCTCGACGCGATGCCGCTGGTGTGGGAGCGGCTGCCCGAGACGACGCTGACGATCGCCGGCGAGGGGCCGCTGCCCGAGCGCGAGGCGCTCGCCGACCCCCGCGTGACGCTGCGCCACGAACACGTCCCCGAGGAGGACGTCGCCGGCCTCTTCGCCAACGCGACCTGCGCGGTCCTGCCTTACCGCCAGGCGAGTCAGAGCGGCGTCGGCTCGGAGGCGAAGCGCTTCGGCCGGGCGATCGTCGCCACCCACGTCGGCGGCCTGCCCGAGCTGGTGGACGACGGCTGCGGCCGGTTGGTCGCGCCGGAGGACCCGGCGGCGCTAGCCGAGGCCGTGCTCGAGGTCGCCGGCACGCCCGGTCTCGCCGCCGAGCTCGGCCGCAACGCCGCCGCCTCGGGCGACGAGTCGAGCTGGCCCAGCGTCGCCGCCCGCACCCTGGACGCCTACAGGCGCGTCCTCGGCGGTCGCGAGTCGCCCTGAGCCCCGCTCAGGCGCCGACGGAGGCGCGGGTGGTGCCGACCAGCAGCGACCCGAAGTAGACGGTCGCCGAGTCGAAGAGGCCCGCCTCGCGGTACTGCATGATCTTGGCGTGGTTGGCGCCGCCGTCGTTGGAGGAGTCGACCGTCGCCATCTCCAGGCGGGGGGTCGGCCCCGCGTCGCTGGGGTTGTAGGAGCTGTCCTGGAAGAAGGTGACCTGCTGGCCGTCGATCCACATCTCGACCCAGCCGTCGCTGGCGAAGCGCTGGTGGACGAGCACGTCGACCCAGCGCCCTTTCGGCAGCGGCATCTGCCACGGGATGTCGTAGTCGTAGGTGCCGTTGCGCTGCCACATCAGGTCGTCGCCGCGGATGCCGAGCTGCCAGGGGCTGGAGCCGTCGAAGGGCGGGCCGTAGATCTGCGAGAGGCAGAGCCAGCCGTCGACCTCGGGGAAGTCCGTCGGCAGCATGAATTTGGTCCGCAGCCAGATCTCCTCGCCGGGATCGATGAAGGAGGGGGAGAGGGCCTGGGCGCGCGGGTTCTCGGTCGGCGTGACCGGATAGACGTCGCTCTCGTCGACGGTGATCTCGAAGGCGGAGGTGCCGCTGCCGAGCGGATCGGGAACCTCGTGGATCGCGTCAGGGGCCGCCTGGATCATGTCGAAGTCGGCGAGATGGGAGCCGTCGAAGAGGAGGTCGCTCGAAGAGGAGAGCGAGGAGCGGGGGACCTCGGGGGTGCGGACGGCGAGGTTGCGGCTGAGCGAGACGCGCTGGTTGCGGCGGGCGCGGCGCATGGCGGCGCGGCGCGCGCGCCGGGCGCGGCGCGAGTGGCGCTTGCCGGCGCGCTTCTTCGCCTTGCTCGCCTTGGCCCGCGAGGCGTTGGCCTTGGCCGGGCCGGCAGCGGCGGCCGGCGCGCTCGGCGCGGCCAGCAGCGTGCACGCGACTAGGACCGACGCGAGGGCGGTGAGGCGGGCGAGAGGGCGGGAAAGAGCCATGCCCCATGAGTCGGCGCGCTGGCCGAACGCTCAAAGCGACGCCTGGCGGCCCTCATACATCCGTCCAGACGCCTGTTTGAAGGCGCTCCCCCCTGCACGATTTCGCCCGCCCCCGCCCATGATTTCGCCGCTGGCGCCGCCGACTAGACTCGCCCGTCGTGACCGGCCCGAGCACTCGCGTGGTCCTGCTGGCCTACGGCGCGGGCGGGGAGCAGGGGCCGCTGTTCGAGACGCTCGCGCGTGAGGGCGTCGCGCCCGAGCAAATCGTCCTCGTCCACAACCCCTCCGCACCCGGTCAGGCGCCGCCGCCCGTCCCGGCGGGTTGCGAGACGATCGCGACCGGCCGCAACCTCGGCTACGCGGCGGCGATGAACCTCGGCATCGAGCGGCAGCTGCGACGCGAGCCATCGCTGCTGCTGGTCGCCACCCATGACGCCCGTCTGCGGCCCGGCGCCCTGGCGGCGATGGTCGCGGCCGCAGAGGCCGAGCCGCGCTACGGGGCGCTGGGGCCGGTGCTGCTCTTCGACGGCAGCGAGGAGCCCTTCTCCTTCGGCGGCACGACCAGCCGCGGCGGCGCCCTCGGCCACCGCACCGAAGCGCCGTCCACTTCAGCCCGCATCGCCGATTGCGACTGGATCGACGGCGGCACGATGCTGCTGCGGGCCGAGGCACTCGACCGGACCGGCGCCTTCGACGAGCGCCTCTGGGGCTATTGCGAGGACGCCGACCTCTGCCTGCGCATGAAGCGGGCCGGCTACGGGGTCGGCGTCGTCCTCGCCGGCCGTGCCGATCAGGCGCCGGGCGGCTCGAAGCGTCCCGGCGCCTGGGCCTACCTGCTGACCCGCAACGGGATCGCCTACGCGCGCCGTTTCGCCGGCCCGCGCGGACTGGCGGCGGCCACGGCCAGGGCGCTCGCCCGGGCGCTGCTCGAGCTGGCCCGGGCGGCGGCGCGGCGCAGCGGCCTGCGACCGGGACCGGAGGCGGAGCGCTGGGCCGTCGCGGTCGGGACCTTGCGCGGGCTCGCGGACTTCTTCGCGGGGCGCTGGGGCCCGCCGCCGCCGGACCTGCCCGGCATCGGGGACGTCAGGAACGCTGAGCCGGACGGCGAGGGGACGGTGGACGGTGGCTGAGCGCCCGCGCGTCCTCCACCTCGGGCCGGAGGTGCGGGGCGGCATGACCGAGGCGATGCGGGGCCTGCTCGCCTCGCCGCTCGCCGACCGCTACCAGCAGGAGATGGTCGCCACCCACCGCGGCGCCGGGCCGCTGCGGCGGCTGGGCGTCTACGGGCTGGCGCTGCTGCGGCTGACCTGGTGGAGCCTGGGCGGCCGCGGCAGGATCGTCCACATCCACGGCACCGTGCGCGGCAGCATGTACCGCAAGGCGGTATGCGTGCTGCTCGCCCGCGCTCTGCGCCGCCGGGTCGTCTTCCACGTCCACTCCGGACCGGGCGACGTCGCCACCTTCCGCGGCGGGCTGGGGGCGGCGAGCGTCGCCTTCTTCGGGCGCGCCTTCCGGGCGGCTGACGTCGTCGTCGCGGTCTCGAGCGCGAGCGCCCGGGCGCTTGAAGAGGCCTTTGGGGCGAGTGGCATCGTCGTCGTCCCCAACGCGGCGCCCCCGGTCGAGCCCGAGGCCGACAGGCGCGAGCCGCCGGCCCAGGCCCTCTTCCTGGGCGGCTTCGCCAACCCGGTCAAGGGGGGCGAGGTCCTGCTCGAGGCGCTGACCTCGCCTGGGGCGTCCTGCGTGCGCGTCGTCCTGGCCGGCCCGGGCGAGCTGCCCCCAGCCGGACGGCGCCTGGTCGAGGCGGGGGAGGGGATCGAGTGGCGGGGATGGCTGGCGCCGGCGGAGCGCGACGCCTTGCTGGCCGAGGCCGGCATCTTCGTGTTGCCGTCGACCTCCGAGGGGCTGCCGATGGCGCTGCTGGAGGCGATCTCGCGGGGGATGGCAGTCGTCGCCACCGGGGTCGGCGGCGTCCCCGACGTGGTCGAGGACGGCGAGAGCGCCCTGGTCGTCCCCCCAGGGGACCCGGAGGCACTCGCCAACGCGCTGGGTCGCCTCGCAGCCGATCCGGAACTGCGGACCCGGCTCGGCCGCGCCGCCCGGGCCCGCGCCGCCGAGCTGGGCCCCGACCGCCTCGCCGAGCGGATCGACGTCCTCTACCGCTCGCTGCTCTGAGTCAGCTCGCTGCGCACGGCCGCGATCAGCTCGCTGCCGTCGAGGGCCGCGCTCGCCCCACGCGCGGGCGCCCGCTCCAGCGCCTCGCCCAGCTCGCCGACGTCCTCGACGAGCACGAGCCGGCCGGTCTCGGCGAGGGCCCGGCCGAGGTCGAGCTGGTGGTCGTCGACCGTCTCGCCGTGGCGGCGAAGCCTCGGCACGACGACCGGGACGTGGCCCGCCCTGGTCGCGCAGAGGACGGTGCCGACGCCTGCGTGGCTGACCACGTGGTCGGCACGGTCCATCGTCTCCAGCACCTCCGGCAGCGACATCCAGGCGACGGCCCGGCTGGCGCCGGCGGGCGGCGTCCCGGGTCCGTACTGGACGACGAGGTCGTCGAGGGCGGCGGCTTCGAGGCCGCGCAGGAGGCGTTCGAAGGCGAAGGTCGGGTGGCTGCCGACGGTCGCGAAGATCACAGCAGCCCCCCGACGTAGCGCGCCCGGCGCGGTCGCGCCGCCTCCGGCCACTGGACGAAGAAGGCGTCGGCGAGGGGGTAGACGAGCCTGCCGGTCAGCGAGAGGGCGGAGGTCCGGGTCAGGCTCTCGACGTAGACGAGGCGCGCCCCGTGCAGCTTGCCGACCAGGAAGAAGGGGAGGGCGAGCGCGGCCCCGGTCGAGAGGATCGCCTCCGGCCGCTCGCGCCGCACGACCTTCCAGGCCAGCCGCAGGTTGGCGATCAGCGCCCGCAGGCTGCGGTTGGTCGGTCCGTTCGCGAGCATGACCCGCTCGTCGCTGAGCAGGTGTTTCGTGTCGGCGGCCTCGAGCGTGACCCATGTGCGGCGGAGGTCGCGCCAGGCCGGCTCCAGGCAGAGCATCTGCTGCAGGTGCCCGCCTGGCGAGCAGACCAGCAGCGCCTGCCGCGCGTCAGGCCGCTTCGCCATCGAGGGCGGTGCCGAGGGAGACGAGGCGGGCGCCCTGCGCGGCCGCTGCGCGGGCGATCGGCGCAATCGCCTCGACGGTCGGGGTCGCGTCGTCGCGTTCCGCGTAGAGGGCCGAGTCGTGCAGCAGGACGATCGAACCGGGCGCCAGATCGCGATTGACCAGGGCGGCGATCCTCGCGGCGGGGATCGGCTCCCAGTCCTGACCCCAACTGCTCCAATAGCTGAGGCGCAGCCCCAGCTCCGCGCAGAGCGAGCCGAGCAGCGGCGACGAGGCGCCGTAGGGGGGGCGGTAGAGGCGCGGGCGCCGCCCGGTCACGTTCTCGATCGCCGCCAGGCCGGCGAGGAGCTCGGCGCGCGCCGCGTCGGGCTCGTGGCGGTCGTGGCGGACGTGGGTCATCCCGTGCAGCTCGAGCTCATGACCGCGCTCGACGACCTCACGGGCGAGCGCGGGCGACCCCTCGACCCGCTCGCCGATCGCGAAGAAGGTCGCGGTGGCGTCCAGTCGCTCCAGCTCGTCCAGGAGCCGCGGCGTGCAGTCCGCGTCGGGCCCGTCATCGAAGGTCAGCGCGACCCCGGCCTCGGCCGGGACGTGGGTCACCCCGGGGGCGCCCGCCCAGCGACGCCGGCGCGAGGGCGACCAGTCGTAGAGGCGCTGTCGCAACGGCCGCGGCACGAGACGGCGAATCTGGCGACGGCTGGGCAGGGCCACCGGCAGGACTGTAGCCACACGGCCGCTTGGACTCCCCAGCGGCACCTAGACTGCCGCCGTGCGCCACCGGCCGCTCAGAAACCGCTCGCGGCGTGCGACCTTCCTCTGCTACCACTCGATCGCCCCGGCGGGGCCGCGCTTCCTCACGGTAAGCCGCGAGCTGTTCGAAGCGCAGCTCGACGCGATCGAGGCGCGCGGGCTGCGCTGCGGCGGCCTCGCCGAGCTGGCCGCGCTCGCCGCGGGCGAGCGCATCGAGCCGACCGCCTTCCTCACCTTCGACGATGGGTTCGTCGACAACTACGAGACGGCGATGCCGATCCTGCGCGAGCGCGGTCACAAAGCGTTCGTGTTCGTGCTGCCGCCGCTGGTGGACGACGGCGCCCGCTTCGAGTGGCCCGAGGTCGCCGCGGACGCCGCCCGCCACCCGGACTCGATGCGCTCGGTGACCTGGCCGATGCTGGAGGAGATGAGGGAGGCCGGCTGGGAGGTGGGCGCCCACACGCTGACCCATCCCCACCTGCCGGACCTGGGGCCGGAGCGGCTGCGCGAGGAGCTCTCGGAGTCGCGAGCCAAGGTGCGCGAGCGGTTGGGGAGCTGCGACACGTTCGCCTACCCCTTCGGCGAGTGGAGCCCCGCCGTCGCCGAGGCCGCCGCGGATTGCGGTTACCGCTTCGCCTTCACCCTGCCGACGACGACCGGCCAGCGCGCGGCGACGCCGCTGACGATCCCCCGCGTCAACGTCGACTACCGCGACAGCGGCCTGCGACTCGCGACCAAACTCTCGCCCGTCGGTCGCCGCGTCCACCTCTCAAGCGCCGCCCGCGGCGGCTGGAAGCGGTTGCGGGCTAAGGCCGGCTGAGAAGACGGAAGGCCTGCCGGGCCCGTCCCAGCGTGTCGGAGGGGAATGCGGCCGCAAGCGCCGGATCGTCGAAGTCCAGAGCCCTCTCGACGTTCCGCAGCCATCTTCTCTCACTTGACTTCAGCTGATCCTCGCGCGCGAGCGCACGGGGATCGTCTACATAGCTCAGCAACCTGATCAGGTCCTGGCGGTCCGATTGGAACTTCTCCTTGCGTCGTTTGGCGACGACCCTTGCCTTGATCAGGATCGCGCCGAGCAGGCTCGGACGGCGTACGGCTACCGGTGGCGCGCCCGCCAAGCTGACGAGAACCACCTCCGTCCGGGCCAGGGCCTGGCTGCCACCGGAGACTCCAAAGGTCTTCAACCCAGCGGTGGTATGCGGATCGGCCCGCAACCCGTCCGGGCCGAGGATCTCGACCAACTCGCCATTGAGCTCAAAGCGATATCCGAGCTCGGGCGTGGTCCGAGGGGGCGTCGCGACCTCGGCTCCTTTCTCGACGAGAAGCGAGGCGATCTGTTCGGTCATCGGGGGCGGTTTGCGGGCGGCCCCGAGGAGGTCGATGTCCGTGGTCGGCCGAAAATCGTCCTCGCGCTCGAAGCCGTGAAGCTGAACCATCAGGCCGCCGATCAGCGACCACTCGCGATCTGGACCCAGGTCCGAGGCAAGGCTCAGGGTCATCGCCCAGAGACGATTCCCCTCCGGCGTCACGGGCTCGATGGCTACCACCGGGAGAGGGTCGGTCTCAGTCAAGGACTAATGGCCCCTGACTCGCGCTCGATACCGCCGATCGATCTGGCGTAGGAGCTTCTTGCCGGCCACCTCAGAACGCGGATCGGGTTCTTCGGCTAAGTCGAGTGCCACCGCGGCCGGCGGTGCAAGGGGCCGGCCGGCGAGGCATTGCCAGACGTCATCGGGAACCACCCGAAGCCGGACGTTGCCGTCGATGCCTCCGGGGGAGAGGACGTGCTCATTAACAAAGCGGTGAAGCTGAGAGTGGGAGATATAGCCGTCGGCCTCGCGGCTCGCCAGGAGACCGATCTTCAGCGAGCCGGCCGCGCTGATCCCGGAGGGCACGAACGACTCGTCTTCGAGCACGTAGGGAATCTCCCCGGGGTGGGTTTTATGCACTGAGACACGGGATCTGTCCAGGAGGCGAGGCGCCAGAGCTGCCAGGCCCTCCAGCGTTAGACCTCTCTTAAGTCGGGACAGAACGCTCGCCTCCAGTTTCGGGACGCCTTCTCCAGAGGCTAGGAGCAGCACCGCCCAAGCGTTCTGGGGAGTGAAGCGGCGACCCCGGGGGGCCTTCTTTCCTCGTCGCAGCTCCACGGCGCTTCGCTCGACCAGCCAGCGGTCGCCGATCTTTGCGGCGGGCAGTTGTCCTCGCGCCGCCATTGCTCGTACGCGCGCGGGGCTCAGGCTCAAGGTACGCGCGGCTTCGGGGACGGAGATCGGATCGATCATTGACACAAATATAGCGCGTGCGCAATATTTACGTCATATAGTGCTCTAACGCAATATATGTGTCAACTGCTCCCCCGCGGTTCGCGGAGGTCGCGCCAGCGTGTCCGGCCGGGAGATCAGTGCGGGACGGGCAGCCACTCGACGTTGTCGGTGGCGTTGAAGTAGGCGCACGGGGAGCCGCCGAAGACCCAGATCTTGCCGTCGGCCACCACCGTGCCGTGGCCGTGGCGCGGAGTGCGCAGGTCGGGCAGCGGCACCCACTTGCCGTCGGGCGCCAGCTCCTGCACGGCGCCGGTGACGGTTTCGGCGAGGTCGTTGCCGCCGCCGACGGCAACCGGCCTGCCGCCGGCGTCCACCACGCCGAGGCCGCCGCTGCCAACCGGCATCGGCGGCAACGACCGCCACCGTCCCTCGCTCGCGTCGAAGCTCGCCGCGGTCCTGACCGCGAACGACTTCGGGGTGCGCCCGCCGAAGACGTAGAGCTCGTCGCCAATGCCGATCGAACCGACGTGCTCACGCGGGCCCGGCAGCGGCGGCAGTTCCGACCAGCGCCCTCGCCGGAAGTCGAAGGCGAACGCGTCGGTGACCGGGACGCTGTCGCGGGCGCCGCCGGCGACGATCAGCCGGTCTCCGACGATGCCCAGCGCCATCGCCGCCAGCGGCCGCGGCAGGTCCGGCATCGACGTCCACCGGTCCGCGGCAACGTCGTAGCGGAAGAAGTCCTTGCTCGTGTTCGCCTCCAGCGTCTTGCCGTAGCCGCCGAGGACGTAGAGGTCGCCGCCGTAGGTCGTCACGCCCATGTGGTTGAGCGCGCGCGGCATCGGCGCCAGCTCCGTGTACTCGCCGCTGCGCGGGTCGAAGCGCAGCAGGCCGTCGCTCGGTTCGAGCAGGAGCCTGTCGTTGGGCAGCACCTCCAGGCCGGTGATGCCGCCGGCCAGGTAGATCTGTCCGTCGATCGTCGCGCCGCGCGGCTCGTCGAGGTCGAGGGGAAGGGCGGGGCCCTCCCGCCAGGCAGACTCCTCGTTCGTCATCGGAACGCAGTCGCCACTCTCGATCCCGAGCGCGTCGCGTGCGTCGTTCTCCAGGCCGGTGTCGGTGAACGCGGCGACCGGTAGCCCGATCACGACCAACACGACGAGAGCGAGCGGGAGGAGCTGCCAGCCGCGCATCAGGCGACCCTACTACCGCTGGGGGCCTCGGGGTGCAGGAAAGCTGCCAGCCGGTCGAGGTCGACGCCGGGCGGGCGCAGAGCGCGCACGATCCGCTCCCCGACGGCCTCCCAGGTGTAGAGGGCGGAACGCTCGAACGCCCGCTCGCCGAAGCGGCGGGCCGTCTCGGGGTCGCAGAGCTCCAGCATCGCCTCGAGCAACGCCCGCTCGTCGGCTGGATCGACGACCCTGCCGCAGCCCTCGACCGCGTCCGGGGTCCCGCCGACGGTGGTACCGATGCTTGGCAGCCCGGTGGCAGCCGCGTCGAGGAAGGCGATGCCGAGCGGCTCGTAGGTGGACGGCATCAGGAAGCAGGTGGCGTGGCGGATCAGGTCGTTGTACTTGCGCTGGCCCTCCTCGGAGCCGAGCGGCAGCTTCCCGTGCGTGGTGACGCCGGGCGCCTGGACCGGCGGGTGGCCGCCGACCAGGTCCAGCGTCGCGTTCGGGAACCGGTCGCGCACCGCGGCGAATGCCTCGACCACGGCAGGACCGCGCTTGCGCTCCCAGTCGAAGCCGACCCAGAGGAAGCGGGGGACGCTCCAGTCGCGCTCGACCGCGCGGCGCTCTGCCCGATGGCCCAAGCCGACCACGTGGATCTTCGCCGGCGGGACGTCGTAGTCGTCGCGGACCGAGTCCGCCGCCCAGCGGCTCGAGACGCAGCAGGCCCGGGCGCGTTCGTAGATGCGGCGTTGCCGCTCCAGCCAGCGGCGCTTGGCCCGATCGCCGAGCGCGCCGTAGACAGGGTCGCCCTGCCGGATCGCCAGCGCGACCGTCATGTCCTCAAAGGTCGCCAGCGGGACTCGCGTCGCCGGCACGAAGCCGCTGCCGAGCATCACGGCGCCGTCGAGTGAGCCGGCGGCGCGCAGCGCCCGGCTCGCCGCGACGCTGCTGGCGGCGGCGAAGGCGCCGTTCGCCGACTGGTCGGCCCAGGACATCCTCAACCGTCCCGCGAGTCCGTCGGCCTTCGGGAAGCGCGCGTCGACCCTGACCGTCTCGCAGCCCGCGTGCCGCAGTCCGGCGGTCAACCCCGCCGGCACCCCGGACCACGCCCCGGGGTCGTCGGGATCGGCCTGCTGCAGGATCGCGATGCGAGGCGGGCGGGCCGTCACTCGACCGCCTCCCGGGTCGCGCCCACCTTCAACCCCCCGAAGAACACCGTCGCCGAATCCAGCATCCCAGCCTCGCGGTACTGCATGATCTTGGCGTGGTTCGGCCCCTCGCCGTTGGAGGCGTCGATGGTGGCCATCTGGAGGCGCTGGGTCGGAGCTTCGCCGTTGGGGTTGAAGGAGGCGGCGTCGAAGAAGGTGACCCGTTCGCCGTCGATCCACATCTCGACCCAGCCGTCCGCGGCAAAGCGCTGGTGCATCAGCACGTCGACCCAGCGCCGTCTAGGCAGCCGCATCTGCCACGGGATGTCGTAGCCGTAGGTGCCGTTGCGCTGCCACATCAGTTTGTCGCCGCGGATGTTGAGCTGCCACGGACTGGGCCCCGCGTAGGGCGGGCCGTAGATCTGGGCCAGCGTCATCCAGCCCGGCAGCGAGGGGAAATCGTCCGGCACCATCACGCTCATCCGCAGCCAGAAATCCTCGCCCGGGTCGATCGTCGAGGGAAGCAGCGCCTGCGCCCGCGGGTCCTCGGTCGGGGTCACCGGATAGACGTCGCCCTCGTCCACCGTGAACCGGAAGACCTTCTCGTCGCCGCTGAGCGGGTCGGGGACGACCGAGATCGCGCCCGGGGCCGCCTCGAGCTTCGCCGGTCGCTCGTAGGTGGGTGCTTCCGTGGTCGGCTTGCCGTCACGTGGAACGAGGGCGATCACGGCGGCGTCCTGCGTCTCAGAGGCAGCGCGACGCTCGTCCGCGATCAGACCGACGGCCAGCAGCGCCAGGCCGAGCGCTACGACCGCCCCAAGGAGGCGCACAAGCCAGGTCATGCCTGGCCATCGTAGCCGGGTCGAGCCGCGCGGCTCAGGCGCCGACGGAGGTGCGAGTCGTGCCGACCTTCAGGGCGCTGAAGTAAACGGTCGCGACGTCGAAGAGGCCCTTCTGTCGGTACTGCATGATCTTGGCGTGATTGGGGCCGCCGTTGTTGCTGGCGTCGCGGGTCGCCATCGCGAGGCGCTGCGTCGGCGCCACGCCGAGCGGGTTGTAGGAGCTCGACTGGAAGAAGGTGATGCGCTGGCCGTCGACCCACATCTCGACCC
>DASWMG010000210.1:0-2217 GCA_036399875.1 Solirubrobacterales bacterium | reverse complement strand
GTCTGCGGCCCAAGGGCGATGGTCGCCGTGCCCGACTGGACGATGACATGAAGAAGCGCCTCGGCAGTCAATTCGACCACGGCTTCGACGACGAGAGCACCGGATGCCGGGGGCGAACCGGGAAAGACGGGAACGAGCTCCCGCACGCGCAATTGAGCATTGGCAAATCCTGGAATTGCAATTGGAAGCGGATTTGTCAGGCCTTCGAGCGCAGGGCCTAGAAGTCGCCAGAAGCCGTCCGTGAATGACTGCCCACCGATGCTCGTCACGGTGTCGAACGGAGGCATTGCGGTTCTCCTTCTGTATCTAAAGCCGAGTCGCTGTCGGACAAAGTATTAGATACCATAATAACCAAGTCGATAAAAACAGTCATTCTGTTTTGCAGAGCAATTATAATTATGTCCCGTCGCCCTAAAATGTTTCCGTGCTTTATCTTATTTTTTGTGCGTGTTTTCAGCGGGTTCAATGCCACGGGCTAATTTTAGAGAAATGCGAAAAGTCGCGACGCGCTGCTCGCGGCGACGGTGAAGAATGTCATCCAGGCCCGTGCGTCTGCGTGCGCGCCGGAGGTGCGCTCCCGCTGTGTCCGACGAGCGCGAGCGCTTTCGCCTTGACGGCCCCACCCGGCGGCCTGGCGGAGCAGCTACGGCCAGCGGCCACCGCGGCGCGCCGGGGCCCCAAGTTGACGCTCCCCTTGGCCTCTCCTATCGCCGCTGGCGAGAGGAAACGAGGCGTGAGCGACCAACGCAGCTTCGACGATCGCGACGGGTGGATCTGGCTCGACGGCAGGTTGGTCCCCTGGCGCGAGGCCAACGCGCACGTCCTCACCCACGCGCTCCATTATGCCTCGTCGGTGTTCGAGGGCCAGAAGGCCTATGCCGGCGAGATCTTCAAGCTGACCGATCACAGCACGCGCCTGAAGAAGAGCGCCCGGCTCCTCGACTTCGAGATCCCCTGGAGCGTCGAGGAGATCGACGCCGCCTGCCGCGAGGTGCTCGCCGCCAGCGGCCTGGAGGACGCCTATATGCGCCCGCTCGCCTGGCGCGGCTCCGAGCAAATGGGCGTCTCCGCGCAGAATGCCCGGATCCACCTCGCCATCGCCTGCTGGCCCTGGGGCGCCTATTTCGGCGAGGAGGCGGTCAGCAAGGGGCTGCGGCTCGACATCTCCTCCTGGCGGCGGCCCGCGCCCTATACCGCGCCGACCGAGTCCAAGGCGTCGGGCCTCTACATGATCTGCACGCTCGCGCGGCACCAGGCGCAGGCCAAGGGATATAATGACGCGCTGATGTTCGACTGGCGCGGCCAGATCGCCGAGGCGACCGGGGCCAACGCCTTCTTCGTGCGCGACGGAAAGCTCCACACGCCGACGCCCGACTGCTTCCTGAACGGCATTACGCGGCAGACCGTGATCGATCTCGCCCGTCGGCGCGGCATCGAGGTGGTGGAGCGCGCGATCTGGCCGGAGGAGCTGGAGGGCTTCAGCGAGTTCTTCCTGACGGGGAGCGCCGCCGAGGTCACCCCCGTGGCCTCCGCCGGGCCCTGGTCGTTCGAGATCGGCGCTCTGACGATGCAGATGCGCAAGGACTATCTCGACCTCGTCCACCGCCGCCTGTCCAACAGCTAGCCCTTTCGCCCCGGCCCGCGCCGCTATAAGCCGGCCCTCGCCTGCTGGGGCGTCGCCAAGTGGTAAGGCACCGGTTTTTGGTACCGGCATTCGCAGGTTCGAATCCTGCCGCCCCAGCCAGCTTCAAGCTAAGTTACTGATTTCGTTGGCTCCACCACTAGGGGCTGCGAACATTGTGCCAATCGATTGTGCAGGTCGGTGTGCCAATGAGCGAGCCCGAGGAGACCATCCTTGGCTTCGATCCAGCACGTCTACCGCCGCGGCCACATCTTCTGGTGGCGGCGAGTTCTCTGTATCGCCGACGAATCCAGCTGTGATATTCGTCTTTCCCTGAGGACCGCCGATCGGCGCCGGGCCCGCGAGCTCGGCGCCATGCTTACGGCGGTGAGTGAGGGCGTAACCATGTTTGTCGAAGAGCAAGCGAGAAGGCGGGCCGACGAGCGGCCAAGCGAGGCCGAGCTCCAGGCGATCGCCAAGGCCGAGTTCCAGAATCAGCTCGCCCGCTACTGCGACATGCAGCGCGAGCATCCGCGCCACCGCGCGATGCACAGCGCGGCGAACCGCGCTTATGCCGATTACTACCAGCGAATGAT
>DASWMG010000209.1:0-6917 GCA_036399875.1 Solirubrobacterales bacterium | reverse complement strand
GCAAGCGGCGCCTCCACCAGACCCCGCGCGCCGGCGAGGTCGAGGCCTGCAAGCCCTGGCTGGAGGCAGAGCTGGAGGCGGTGCGCCCGCGCGCGGTGGTCGCCCTGGGCGCGACCGCGGCCAAGGCCCTCTTCGGTTCCTCGGTCCGGGTCACCCGCGACCGTGGCCGCCCGCTCGAGACGCCGCTGGCGCCGCTCGGCGCGGTAACGATCCACCCGTCGGCGATCCTCCGCGTCCGCGAGAGCGACGAGCGCCACGACGCCTTCGCCGGCCTGGTCGAGGACCTGCGCGGGGTCCGCGAAGCGATGCGCGAGGGGGCTGGGAAGCCTGGCTAGCCGCCTGAAGCGCTCCGACTGCGCCGGGGCCGGCATCGCCCGACGCCGCTGCGGCGGCGGGTTCACCTACAGGGACGCCGACGATCAGCGGATCGAGGACGAGGGGACGCTCGCGCGGATCCGCGCCCTGGCGATCCCGCCCGCCTGGAGGGACGTCTGGATCTGCCCGGACCCGCACGGCCACATCCAGGCGACCGGCTACGACGAAGCCGGGCGCAAGCAGTACCTCTACCACGAGCGCTGGCAGGAGCGGGCGGCGCAGCGCAAGTTCGAGACGATGCGGGAGTTCGCCCGGGCGCTGCCGCGGCTGCGGACCGCGGTGACGCGGGACATCCGCGCCGAGGGCGTGCCGCGGCGGCGGGCGCTGGCCTGCGCGGTGAGGCTGATCGACCAGGGCTTCCTGCGGGTCGGCGGCGAGGAATACGCGGAGGCCAACGGCAGCTTCGGCGTGGCGACGATCCGCCGCGAGCACGTCTCGATCCAGCGCGACGAGATGGTCTTCGACTTCCCGGCCAAGAGCGGCCAGCGGCGCGTGCAGTCGCTGCGCGACCGCGAGGCGCGCGCGACGGTCGAAGCGATGCGCCAACGGCGTGGCGGGCCGGCCGACCTGCTCGTCTACCAGGAGGAAGGCGAGTGGCGCGACGTCCGCTCCGACGACGTCAACGCCTACATCCAGGCGAAGATCGGCGAGCGGTTCTCGGCCAAGGACTTCCGCACCTGGCACGGGACGGTGCTCGCCGCGGTCGAGCTCGCCGCCGAGGGCCCGCCCGCCTCCCGCGGGGCGGCGGAGCGCTCGATAACCGCCGCGGTGCGGCGCGTCTCCGAGGCGCTCGGCAACACGCCGGCCGTCTGCCGCGCCTCCTATGTCGATCCGCGCTTGCTCGACCGCTACCGCGACGGCGCCACGATCGCCCCCCGCCTGGACCGCGACGGAACCGTCTCGGCGCGGGCCCGTTCCCGGGTCGAGGGGGAAGTCTTGCGGCTGCTTTCTTGAGTGAGCTGATGAAGATTGCGGGCTGAGGACCTGGGTATGGGACGTGGGATATGAAGCTGGCGGATCGTCGTAACCTGACGGATCGTCGAGACGCGATCCATCGGGAAGGCATGGGCGACACGGACTTCCACCACGAGGCGTTCTTCTATGGCGATGCCGACGAGTTCCTCGCGGGCGCCCTGCCCTTCCTGCGCGAGGGCTTGGAGGCCGGCGAGCCGGCCTTGGTCGCGGTGGGCCAGCGACGCGCCGATGATCTGAAGGGCGCTCTCAACGGCGATGCGGACGAGATCCGCTTCGTCGACATGGAGGAGCTAGGGCGCAACCCGGCGCGCATCATCCCGGCCTGGCAGCAATTCGTGGATGAATACGCCGACGGCCGTCCGGTGCGCGGCATTGGCGAACCGGTCTGGCCGGGCCGCGGGCCCGACGAGATCGACGAGTGTCACCGGCACGAGGGGCTGCTCAATCACGCCTTCTGGGACGGCCCGGCCTGGCGGCTGCTCTGCCCCTACGACAGCAGCGCGCTGACCGACGACGTGCTCGAGTCCGCCCGTCGCACCCACACCGTCGTCTCGGGAAGCTGGACCAGCGACGACACCGAGCGCTGGCAGACCATCGACCCGCGGGCGGTCTCGCCCTTCGCGGGCGCCCTTCCCGGCCACCCCCCCGGCGCCGAGCGCTTCGACTTCGACCGCGCCGGCCTGCACGAGGCGCGCACGATGGTCCGCACCGCCGCCGAGGGCGCCGGCCTCTCGGCCGAGCGCTGCTTCGACCTGGTCGCGGCGGTCGGCGAGCTGACCGCAAACAGCGTGCTCCACGGCGGCGGCAACGGCGTGCTGAGGGTCTGGAGCGAGCCGGATTGTCTCGTGGTCCAGGTCGAGGACGCGGGCGTGATCGAGCAGCCGCTCACCGGCCGCGTTCGGCCCGACCCCTCCCAGCACAGCGGCCGCGGCCTCTGGATGGTCAACCACCTCTGCGACCTCGCCCAGGTGCGCTCCGGGGAGGGCGGCACTACCGTCCGCGTCCGGATGAGCTTCGCCTGACGCCGCCGGCTCGGCGGCCGTTGTTACGCCAAGAGAATCGCCCGAAAGGGATGGACTTCGGCGCGAGAGGCGGCTACGCTCTTTTCAGTAGCCGTCAAGCGGGCGCCGCGGCGCCAAGCCTTTCGGTGAGTTGAGCGAGAACGCCGGGGGCGTATGGGCTGGATCGAGATATCTATCGGGGTGATCGGCTTCTTCGTAGGGGTCGGCGCCTTTGCGGTGCTGATCGCGCGCGAACGCAAGGCGAACCGCCGCTTTCGCATCCTCGAACAGGTCGCCAGGGTCTCCGACGCGGGGGGCTCCCTCGACGAGACCTTCGAGGCGATCTGCGAGATCCTCGTGCCCGAGCTCGCCGACTTCTGCATGCTCGACGTCTTCGAGGACGGCTCGGTCCGTCGCGTCGCGGCCCGCGTCGCCCCCGGCGCCGACCCGGAGATCGAGCCGTGGCTGGCCGGGCGCGAGCCCACCATCCCGGACCGCATGGTCGACGGGGAACGGGCCGCGATGGCGCCCCAGTTCTACGAGCGGATGGGGGAGGAGACGTACCGGCAACTCGCCCACGACGAGCACGACCTGGCGATGCTGCACAGGCTGGCCTCGCGCTCGGCGATCACGGTGGCGCTCAACGCGCGCGGCCGGATCACCGGGGCGCTGACGATCGGCGTCTCTCACTCGGGACGCCGCTACCGCGCCGAGGACGCGCGCTTCGCCTGGATCCTCTCCGGCCGCGTCGCGCTGGCGCTCGACAACTGCGGCCTCTTCGCCAACCTCGAGCGGGCCGAGCGAGCCCGGGCCGAGATCGCCGAGACCCTGCAGCGCGGCCTGCTGCCGCCGCCGCTCCCCCACATCCCCGGCTGGTCGATCGGCGCGATGTACCAGCCGGCCGGCGCCGAGAACGAAGTGGGCGGCGACTTCTACGACGCCTTCCGCGTCCCGGGCGGCTGGATGCTGGCGATCGGCGACGTCACCGGGCGCGGCGCCTATGCCGCGTCGATCACCGCCGTCACCCGCTACACGCTGCGCACCGCCGCGGCGCTGACCGGGGACCCGGTGCTGGCGCTCGCGACCCTCAACCGGGCGCTGCTCTCGCGCGGCGACCTCTCGCTTTGCAGCCTCGTAGCCCTCGCGATCAGCGAGGACCCGGCCCAGCCGGTGCGCCTCGCGGTGGCCGGCCACCCGCCGCCGCTGATCGTCCACGGCGATTCGGTCACCGAGGCGACCTGCAAGGGCCCGCTTCTCGGCGCCTTTCCCGATGCCCACTGGGACCTGATCGACTTCTCGCTCGACCTCGGCCAGCAGCTCGTGATCGTCACCGACGGAGTGACCGAGGCGGAGGGCGCCGACGGCCGCTTCGGCGAGGAGCGGCTTCACGACGAGCTGCGTGGCGCGAGCGATCCCTCGCTCGTCATGCGCCGGGTCGAGGGAGCGCTTAACGCCTTCACCAGCGGTCGCCACGACGACGACGTCGCGATCCTGGCCCTGACCCGCAACTCGGGAGAGGTGATCGCGACCACGCCGCCGGGTGTGGGCGCGATCGCGCTCGCCGCCCCCGCCCTCGATGCCAATGCCTGAGGACGCGACCCATATGTCCGAGAACGCGACCCGGACCTCCGAGAACGCGACCCGGACCTCCGAGGACTGCCGCGAGCTGGTCGAGCGCCTCTACGAGGCGTTCAACCGCCGCGACCCGGAAGGCATCGTCGCGCTCTGCGACGAGCGGATGGAGTTCTTCCCGATCGCCACGGCCGAAGCCATCGGCCGCGTGGAGCCCTACGTCGGGCCCGAGGGGCTGCGCGAATACCTCGCCGACGCGGATCGAATCTGGGAAGAGCTGCTGATAACGCCGAGCCAGGTCGAGCAGCGCGAGAGCCTGCTGCTGGTGCGCGGCCGCGTCTACGCGCGCAGCCGCGAGCTCGGCATACGGGACATCCCGCTCGCCTGGATCTGGCAGGTTCGCGACGGGCGCTTCGTCCGCGGCGAGGTCTTCCCCGACCTCGAGAACGCCTTCGAGCAGTTCTCCGCGATAACCGTCTAGCAGGCAAAGAAAGCGAACCGGTTTGTAGCCGGTTTCCCGGGGGGTACTTGCGCTCATGGGGAGTTGCCTCCAGCCCGCAAGGGTGTCTCCGTGACGCCCGCAGTCCTGGGAGTCAACGCGGTCTTCCACGACAGCGCCGCGGCCCTCGTCGTCGACGGAGAGATCGTCGCCGCGGCCGAAGAGGAGCGCTTCAGCCGCCGCAAGCACGGCAAGCCGTCGGTCGCCTTCTCGACCTGGGAGCTGCCCGAGCGGGCGGCGCAGTGGTGCCTGGAGCGGGCCGGCCTGGAGCCGGGCGAGCTCGACGCCGTCGCCTACTCCTACGACCCGGCGCTGGCTGGCGGCGAGGCGGTCACCGGCGACCCCTGGGAGGAGCTGCGTACGACCTTCGCCAGCCGCGCCCCGCGCTTCCTGAAGACCTCGCTGCCCGGCCTCGACTCCGAGCGGGTCGAGTTCGTCCCCCATCACGTCGCCCACGCCGCCTCGGCCTACCACGGGGCCGGCTTCGAGTCCTGCGCCGTGCTCGTCCTCGACGGGCGCGGCGAGGCCGCCTCTCACCTGGCCGGCCACCGTCGCGACGGGCGGCTGGAGGTTCTCGCCGCCCAGCGCCTGCCCGACTCGCTCGGCCTGGTCTACGAGGAGCTGACCGCCCACCTCGGCTTCCGCCGCTCCTCGGACGAGTACAAGGTGATGGCGATGGCCTCCTACGGGCGGCCCTCGATGCTGGACGAGCTGCGCGAGCGAATCCGCGTCGACGGCGAGGGCGGCTTCGTCGCCCGGGACGTCGAGTGGGAGGCCCTGGCCCCGCGGCTGACCGACGGCGAGAGGTGGACGCCGCGCCACGCCGACCTCGCAGCCAGCGTCCAGGCGCGGCTCGAGGAGGTGCTGCTGGAGCTGTGCGACTGGCTCGCCGAGCGCACGGGTGAGCCGCGCCTCGTCATGGCCGGCGGCGTCGCGCTCAACTGCGTCGCCAACTCGCGCCTGCTGCGCGACGGCCCCTTCGAGCAGATCTGGGTGCAGCCGGCGGCGGGCGACTCCGGCACCGCGCTCGGCGCCGCCACCCACGTCTCCGAGCGGCTCGGGGCGGCGCCGCGGCCGATGCGGAGCGCGGCGCTCGGTCGCGAGTGGAGCGAGGAGGAGCTGGAGGGGTGGCTGCGCACCGCCGCCGTCCCCTTCGAGCGCTGCGAGAACGTCGGCGCCGCCGTCGCCGAGCGGCTCGCCGCCAACGAGATTGTCGCCTGGCACCAGGGGCGCGGCGAGTGGGGGCCGCGGGCGCTCGGGCATCGCAGCCTGCTTGCCGATCCCCGCGACCCGGCCAACCTCGAGCGGCTGAACGACGTCAAGGGCCGCGAGCAGTTCCGCCCGGTGGCGCCGATGGTGCTGGAGTCGCGCGCCGCCGAGATCTTCGCCGACGGGCCGCTGCCCAGCCCCTACATGCTCTTCACGCACCGAGTCCGCCCGGGCTGGGCCGAGCGCATCCCGGCGGCGGTGCACGTGGATGGGACGGCGCGCATCCAGACCGTCGCGCCCTCCGACCAGCCGCTCGTCGCCCGCATGCTGGAGGAGTTCGAGCGGCGCACCGGGGTCCCGGTGGTGGTCAACACGAGCCTCAACACGGCGGGCAGGCCGATGGTGGACGACCCGCGCGACGCCCTGGAGTGCTTCGGGTCGGCCCCGATCGACTGCCTGGCGATCGGTCCCTTCCTGGTCTCCCGGGGGCGCTTCTTCGAGGAGCGTCGCGAGGCGCTTGCGGGCGCGGAGCTGAGCGTGGGCTAGATGGAGCCGCCGGCGCGACAGGTCGACGTGGCGATCCCGACCGTCGGCAGAGCGTCCCTCGACCGGCTGCTCGCCGCGTTGGCGCCGCAGCGCGATCTGCTTGGGGAGGTCCACGTGGTCGAGGACCGCGACGGTCGCGGCCCGGCGGCGGCCCGCAACGCCGGCTGGCGGGGGTCGAACGCCGAGTGGGTCGTCTTCCTCGACGACGACGTCGTGCCCGAGCCCGACTGGGCGAGCCGGCTGCGGGACGACCTCTCGGGTCTGGCGGCCGGGGTCGCGGCGAGCCAGGGGCGATTGCGCGTGCCGCTGCCCGGCGACCGCCGTCCGACCGACTGGGAGCGCAATGTCGCCGGCCTCGAGGACGCCGCCTGGGTCAGCGCCGACCTCGCCGTGCGGCGCGAGGCGCTGGCGGCGGTCGGCGGCTTCGACGAGCGCTTCCGCCACGCCTACCGTGAGGACACCGACCTGGCGATGCGCCTGCTGCGCGGCGGCTGGCAGATCGTGCCCGGCGAGCGCGCCTGCGCGCATCCGGTCGGTCCGGCCGACTTCTGGACGAGCGTCGCCAAGCAGCGCGGCAACGCCGACGACGTGCTGATGCGGGCGCTGCACGGCCGCCACTGGCGGCGCTGGGGCCGGGCGCCGCGCGGCCGGCTGCGCCGGCATCTGCTGACGAGCGCCGCGCTCGGCGGGGCGGGACTGGCGGCCGCGACGGGCCGCCGCCGTGCCGCCGCGGCGCTGGC
>DASWMG010000208.1:0-9683 GCA_036399875.1 Solirubrobacterales bacterium | reverse complement strand
CAGCGCCTGGTTCGAGCACCGCCGCCTCGCGGAAGCGCTGGGGGTCCCCGCCGTGACGCCGGCCGAGCTGGCGACCGAGTGCGGGCGCCTCTACGCGCGCCGGCAGGGAGAACGCCAGCCGATCGACGTCCTCTACCGACGCCTCGACGAGGAGCGGCTGAGCGACCGCGAGGGGCGGCCGACGGAGCTCGGCGAGCTGCTGCTGCCCGCGCTCGAGTCGGGCCGGTTGCGCTGCCTCAACGCGTTCGGCACCGGGGTGGCCGACGACAAGCTGGCCCACGCCTACGTCGAGGCGATGGTCCGCTTCTACCTGGACGAGGAGCCACTGCTGCGCTCGGTGCCGAGCTACGACCTCTGCGACGAGACGGCGCGCGAGGAAGCCTTCGACCGCCTCGACGAGCTGACGCTGAAGCCGCGCGGCGGCTTCGGCGGCAAGGGGGTGACGGTGATGCGGCATGCGAGCGCGGAGGAGCGGCGCGAGGCGAGCGAGCTGGTCCGCCGCCACCCGGAGCGCTTCGTCGCCCAGGAGACGGTCTCGCTCTCCACCCACCCGACGGTCCACGAGGGGCGGCTGGAGCCGCGGCGCGTCGATTTGCGACCCTTCGCGGTGAGCGGCGCCGGCGAGGTCGTCGCGATGCCGGGCGGTCTGACCCGCTTCGCGGCCGGTGCCGATGAGACGATCGTCAACAGCTCGCGAGGAGGAGGCTGCAAGGACACGTGGGTGACGGCAACGTGAAAGACGGATCGGCCCCGCACCGGCGCCCCCTGATCGGGGTCACCACCTCCGAGGTGCGGCGGCGGGAGAGCATCGAGCAGATCCCCCAGGGCGAAGAGCCGGCCAGCTTCGAGATGGCGCTCGGCCTCACCTACATGCGCGCCGTTGAGGCCGCCGGCGGCATCCCCCTGGTGATGCCGCCGCTGGAGAGCGAGGCGATCGAGTCGCTGCTCGACCGAATCGACGGGATCTGCCTCTCGGGCGGGCCGGACCTGGACCCCGCCACCTACGGCGCCGAGCCGCATCCGCGGCTGGGGCCGACGGAGCCGCCGCTCGACCGCTTCGAGCTCGCGATCGCTCGCGCCGCCGACGCCCGCGGGATGCCGATCCTGGCGATCTGCCGCGGCACGCAGGCGCTCAACGTCTCACGCGGCGGCACGCTGCACCAGCACCTCCCCGACCTTTCCGAGGAGATCGCCCACCGGCAGGCCAACCCCGCCGACCAGCCAAGCCACGCGATCGAGATCGAGCCCGGCAGCCGCCTCAGCGCCGTGCTCGGCGGTGGCGCCGACGTGGACCCCGAACTGGAGGTCAACTCCTTCCACCACCAGGCGATCGACCGGCTCGGCGAGGGGCTCGCGGTGGTGGCGCGAGCCGGCGACGAGACGATCGAGGCGGTCGAGGACCCGGAGCGCGAGTTCCTAATCGGCGTTCAGTGGCATGCCGAGACGCTCGTCGACCGGCCCTACGAGGCGGCGCTCTTCCGTGGCTTCGTCGACGCCTGCCGGGGCGGCGTCAGCCGTCCCGCGGCGGCAGCACGAACTGGGTGACGATCAGGTTGGCGGCGAGCCGCGGCTCCTCGTCCCCGCGCCGCCGCTCGATCTTGACCTCGATCACGACCGTGCTCTTGCCGACGTGCAGCGGCGTCGCGATCGCGTCGATCTCGTCGCCCTCCAGGCCGGCCGAGAAGACGTTCAGCTTCAGCTCGATCGTCGTGAAGTTGTGGCCCGGCGGAATCGCGCGGAAGGTCGCCCAGGCGGCGGCGGTGTCGCCGAGCGCCGTCCACACCCCGCCGTGGACGTAGCCCCCCGGGTGCAGGTGGCGGCGGTCCACAAGGATGCGACCGACCGAGCGCTCGTCCTCGATCTCGACCGGCTCGATGCCGAGGTCGCCGGGGAAGCTGCCGGGCAGGAAAGCCCGCACGTTCTCGGGCGTGAGGCCAGGTCGGCCCTCGGCTGGCGGCGCCTCGCTCATCGCGAGGTTGAACTTACTTCACAGAGGATTTGCAGAAGATTTTGGTTCAGCGCGCCCTATGTAACGCGTTGTCTGCGATGGTGGCAGAATGGAGGCGATGAGACAAAGCTGGACCGACGACCGGCTGGATGCCTTCCGCGGCGAAACGCAGCGGCGCTTCGACGAGGTGGATCGGCGTTTTGCGGAGGTGGACAAGCGATTCGACAGGGTCGAAGACCAGATCAAGGAGCTGCGCGGCGAAATGAACGCGCGCTTCGAAAGCATGGAGGAGCGTTTCGACGCGCGTTTCGACGCGCTGCAGCGGATGATGCTCTGGTTCTGCGGCACGATGATCGTCACCCTGTTCGGGGTAGTCCTGACGCAGGGCTGGTTCATGATCACCCAGCTCTGACGGGCAGGCCGCCTAGCGGCCGAAGTCTCCGAACGGCTCGTCGCGCTCCCGCACCGCCTCCTTGAAGCCCGCCTCGGCGGCGCGGCGGACGAAGGCGTGGCCCTCCTCGGTGTGGCGTGCGATGCCGTCGAAGAAGGTGCCGAGGACCTGGCTCTGGTGCAGGCCCTGGGCGTAGAGCGACTGGTTGACGAGCAGCTTCATCATCACCAGCTGGTTGATCGGCAGGCGCGCGACGCGCTCGAGCAGCGCCTCGAAGCTCGCGTCGAGCTCATCCGGCGGAACCGCCTCGGTCGCCAGCCCCCACTCCGCGGCCTGTTCGCCGCTCAGCGAGTCGCCGGTCAGCAGCAGGCGCTTGGCCCGCATCGGCCCCACCCGCGCCGCCCATAGCGCCGTGGTCGGCGAGCCCCACACGCGAGCCGGCGGATAGCCGATCTTGGCGTCGTTGGCGACGACCAGCAGGTCAGAGCAGAGGGCCATGTCGGTGCCGCCGGCGACGCAGTAGCCGTGGACCTTGCAGAGCACCGGCTTCTCGGAGTGGAAGAGGCTCATGAAGCCGCGCACGTTGCGCCACATGAACTGGAAGTCGGTGACGGGATCCCAGTTCGACTCTGGCGCATGGTTGGCGGCGATCGTCGCCGGGTCGGTCGGGGACCCCGGCGGCCTCTCGGCGTCCTGCCCCGCGCCCTCCCCGAGCCCGCTCATGTCGCCCTCGGCCGAGGCGACGAGGTCGTAGCCGCCGCAGAAACCCGTGCCGTTGCCGGCCAGGGCGATGACGTGAATCGCGGGGTCGAGATTGGCCCGCTCGACGCAGGCCGCGATCTCAGCCGGCATCCGCGGCACGATCCCGTTCCCCCGCTCGGGCCGATTGAGGATTATCCGAGCGACCCGCCCCTCGGTCTCATAGATCACCGTCTCCACGAGAAGCGACCTTAGAGGCTGGTCTGGCAGGGGTGGAGCGTCTTGTACTTTTTTCGCGCGACGCTCCGAGCGTCAGCTCACCGGCGATCTTCGAAAAAAGTTAAGCGGAGCCCCTGCCAGACCAGGCTCTCAGACGCGCTCGACGATCATCGCCTTGCCCTGACCACCCGCCACGCACATGGTCTCCAGGCCGACCTGGTGGTCGTCGGTCTCCATCACGTTGAGCAGGGTGCCCATGATGCGGGCGCCGGTCATCCCGAACGGGTGGCCGAGGGCGATCGCGCCGCCGTGGGTGTTGAGCTTCTCGATCGGGATGTCGCACTCGTCCATGATCGGGATCACCTGGGCGGCGAAGGCCTCGTTCAGCTCGACCGCGCCGACGTCGTCGATCGTCATCCCGGCCCGGTCGAGGGCCTTCTTGATCGCGCCAATCGGGGCCACGCCCATGTACTCGGGCTCGTTGCCCCAGGTGGCGGCGGTGACGATGCGGGCACGCGGCGTCAAGCCCAGCTCTTTGGCCTTGGTGTCGCTCATGATCAGGACCGCGGCGGCGCCGTCGTTGAGCGGGCAGGAGTTGCCGGCGGTGACGCCGCCCCCGCCGAAGGCCTCGGGCAGTTCGGAGAGCTTCTCCAGGGTCGAAGAGGCACGCGGGCCGTCGTCCTTGGCGACCTCGGTGCCATCGGGCAGCTTCACCGGGACGATCTCGCGGTCGAAGAAGCCGTCCTCCTGCGACTTGACCGCCAGTTCCTGGGAGCGCTGCGCGAACTTGTCCATGTCGGCGCGGCTGACCTCGTATTTGTTGGCGACGTTGACGGCGGTGTGGCCCATTTCGATGTAGGCGTTGGGCTGGCCGTCGTTGCCTTTGAGGTTGTCGTTCTGGTCGGCGGCGCCGGCCGGCTCGGTGCGCTCGTTGTAGCGGCTCACCCACTCGACGCCGGCAGCGATGTAGACGTCGCCCTCGCCTGCCTTGACCGCGTTGCCGGCATGGCGGATCGCGTCGAGGCTCGAGGAGCAGTAGCGCGAGACGGTGACGCCGTTGACCTCCTGCGGCAGCTTCTCCGAGAGCAGCGAGATGATCCGCCCCAGGTTGAACGCCTGCAGCCCCTGCGGCATGCCGACGCCGCAGAAGACCTCTTCGACCGACGCCGGGTCCACCTCGGGGTTGCGCTCGAGCAGCTGGTCGACCACGTAGGCGCCCATCTCGTCGGGACGGAGCTGGGCCAGCGAGCCCTTGAAGGCACGGCCGATCGGCGTGCGGACGGTGTCGACGATCACTGCATCGGGCATGCGGGCATCTCCTTGGAAGTTCGGAACCGGTGCGGGAGGCGGAGCGTAGTGGAACGGGCGCCTTGCAATAGGTTTTCCCAATGCCGCTCGACGGACTGCGCGCCTGGATCGGGGAGGTGGAGCGCAAGCTCGGCATGCGCACGCGCGTATTCCTGGTGCTGGCGGCGATCGCGATCGGCGGCGCCGGTGCGGCTATCTACCTGGCGCTCGACACCCGCGACGCCGCGGTCAGCGAGGGTGACGTGCGCGCCCTGCAGGAGGACCTCGAAGCTCAGATCGCCGGCGGGGGGTCGCCGACCGGCACGAGCCTCAGCGAACTGGAAGCCGACCTACGCGCGCTGGAAGCGAAAGTCGGGGAGATGCGCGGCGAAACCGGCGACGGGCCGACTGGTTCGGGCGGCGTCGGGGCCGGCTCCGGCTCCGCCGGGACCGGAACGAACGCGACGCCGCCGCCGGACACGAGCGGCGCGGTGCCGGACATCGGCGGCGAAACGAACGGCAACGGCATCGCAATCGATGACCCCGAGGCCCGAGCGCGGCTTCGCGACTTCCTCGGCGAAGCCGCGAAGCAAAACGAAACCGCCGAAGGCGACGGCGCGGGCGGCTAGCGCCGCCTTCCGCTATTCGAGCTTGCCGATCTTGAAGATTTTGGTGCCGCAGTCGGGGCAAACGCCCTGAATAGCCGGGCGACCATTTTTCATCGTCACCTGCTTGGCGTCTTTGATCTCGACCTTCTTGCGCTCTTTGACGCAGTAGCCCTCAGGCATTGGGTCTCCTTTCGCTGCCGCTGTCGGCGGACTCGCGCCTATGCGCGAGGTGGATTGCGGCAATCTAGCCGAGCGCGGGGACGCTACGTGACCAAATTCACGCTGGGGACCCTCTGAGGGCTCGATTGTTTGACGAGGGGGTACCCGGAGGCAGGCCGTATGCCCGCTGCAATGCCGAATCCAGAAGCTAGTGCCGAAAAGAACGAACTAGAGTGTCCTCCGTGGCCCAACGCCCTCTCGAGCTGATCCTCGCCCGCAATCTCATGTCGGCGCTCTCGACGCCGGCCTTCCTGGTCGACGAGGGCGGGCTGCTGATCTTCTACAACGAGGCCGCCGGGATGCTGCTCGGCAGGCGCTTCGAGGAGGTCGGGACGGTCGGGCCGGACGAGTGGGGCGCGATGTTCGGGCCCTTCGACGACGCCGGCGAGCCGATCCCATACGACGAGTTGCCGCTGGTGGTCGCGGTCCGCAACGGCCGGCCCGCCCACGCCGACTTCGAGATCCGCTCGACCGACGGCACCGGGCACGTCGTCGAGGCCTCCGCCTTCCCGATCCTCACGCCGCACGGCACCCGCGGCGCGATCGCCGTCTTCTGGCCCTGCGCGGGCGAGGCCGACGGCTCCGTCTCCTCGAATGGAGCGGCGGCTTAAGTGAAGGTCAAGCTCTGGGGAACGCGCGGTTCGGTCCCCTCCCCAGGGCCGGAGACGATCCGCTACGGCGGCAACACCTCCTGCGTCGGCGTCACCCTCTCCGACGGCTCGCTGCTGGCGCTCGACGCCGGCACCGGCATCCGCAACCTCGGCCTGGCGCTCCCCGACGAGCCAACCCGCCTCCACATCCTCCTCACCCACCTGCACCTCGACCACATCCAGGGGCTGGTCTTCTTCGCGCCCGCCTTCCGCCCCCAGACCGAGATCGTGATCTGGGGCCCCGCCTCGCCGGAGGCCTCGCTGCGCGACCGCATCGCCCGCTACATCTCTGCGCCGCTCTCCCCGGTCGAGGTGCGCGAGCTGCCCTGCGACGTCTCCTTCCGGCACACGCCGGAGGCCGAGTGGGAGATCGGCTCGGCCCGCATCCGCGCCGCCTCGGTGGCCCACCGCGGTCCCACGCTGGGCTACCGGATCGACGACGGCGACTCCTCGCTCGCCTACATCCCCGACCACGAGCCGGCCCTCGGCGCCGACCTGGAGACGCTCGACGAGGACTGGATCTCGGGCTTCGCGCTCGCGCAGGACGCCTCGCTGTTGATCCACGACGGCCAGTACGCCGACGCCGAGTACCCCGACCATGTCGGGTGGGGCCACTCCGCCCTCTCCCACGCGCTCGCCTTCGCCCGGCGTACGGGCGCCGAGCGGACCGTGCTCTTCCACCACGACCCACTGCACTCCGACGAGCGGCTGGACCGGCTCGGCGGCGAAGCGCGCGAGTGCTGGATCGCCGCCGGGGGCGACCCGGACCGAATCGAGCTCGGCGTCGAGGGCGGCGAATACGAGCCGCTGCCGCTCGCGGCGCAGGGGGCGAAATCGCGTGCCGCGGTCCAGCCGGTCTAGGGCACATCTGTTGTCCTAAATCGGTACGAGCCAGATGCTCTCCGCACTGGATCGCGCTACCCTCGGAGTGGGATGTCCTCCGCTCCACGGATCGACGCGGCGGCGCAGCGCTCTGAGCTGATTCGGGATGCGCTGGCCATGGCGAGCGAAGCCCACGCGGGACAGACGCGGCAGACCGGCAGCGGCGAGATGCCCTTCATCGAGCACCCGCTTGCGGTCGCCGAGCACCTGGCAAGCGAAGACTTCGGCGACGAGGTCGTCGCCGCGGGCCTCCTCCACGACGTCGTCGAGCATGCCGGGCTCGAGCTCGAAGAGCTGCGCCGGCGCTTCGGCGACGAGGTCGCCGACCTGGTCGGCGTCTTGACAGAAAGCGAGGTAATCGGCCCATACGAGGAGCGCAAGGGAGAGCACCGCGAACGAGTCGCCGCGGCGGGCCGGGAGGCGCATGCCGTCTTCACGGCCGACAAGACGGCGAACGTCGAAACGCTGCGCGAGGCGTATGCGGTGGAGGGCGAGGACGTCGACGCCGAGCTGCCGGTCTCCCTCGATCTGAAGATCTTCGTCTGGGAGCTCGACCTTGAAATGCTCTTCCACAGCGCCCCGGAGCTGCCGCTGGTCGATCGCTTCGCCGACGAAATGGCGAAGCTGTGGGGGCAGCGGGCGGCCTGGGCGCGGAGCGGCGCCGACGGCGGCGGCTAGCCCCCGGGGGGCTCCGACGCTAGTCCCGCTCCTCGGACTCGAGCCGCCGCCGCAGCGGCAGCAGCCCCCAGAGCGCCACGAACATGCTCAGCGCGGCGGCGCCGAAGACGACGGTCGCGGTGGTACCGAAGAGGACGTCGGTGATCAGCACGATCGCGCCGGTCATCGCCAGCGCCAGGCAGCCGATGCCGGCGATCGCCAGCCGGTTCGCGATCGAGATCAGGTGGTCCTTCTGGCCCCGGCGAAAGGTCATCCGGTGGTAGGAGGTCGGCGAGATCAGGAGCGCCGCCGAGATCGCGGTAAGCATCAGCGTCACGAAGTAGGCCTTCTCCTGAAAGGCCGTTATTTCTTTGAAGCCCTGCTGGAAGGGCACGGCGAGCAGGAAGGCGAAGAGCACCTGGACCCCCGGCAGGGCGACGCGCAACTCCTGGAGCAACTCGGCGAGGTTACGGTCGAGGCGTTCTCCCTCGCTCTCCTCCCCCTTCGACGGGCGATCGGCCATGCCGGCACGATAGTCGCCGCATAGGATCGCCGCCGATGGGACGCCTGGGCGTGATCCTCGGCAGCAACGCGATCGGCCCGGGAGGGAACGAGGTGGCGGCGGCGGCCGGCTCGGCCGGCGCGGTCGTGCTGCAACGCCACAGCGGCGACCCGTACGTGCTCCCGCACCTGATCGACCATGAGGCCAACCTGCGCTCCCTCGCCGCGGCAGGCTGCGACCGGGTGCTGGCGCTCGGCTCGGTCGGCTCGCTTCGAGCCGAGCTCGGCGTCGGCACGCTCGTGTGCCCCGACGACTTCATCGCCCTGCAGACGCTCGTCACCACCTTCGACGACGCGCGCGCCCACGCGATGCCGGGCTTCGACCGCGAGTGGCGGCGCCAGGTCGTCGCCGCGTGGAGCGCCGCGGGCGCGCCAGGGGGCGAGGTTGACCCGGCGCCCCTCCGCGACGGCGGCGTCTACTGGCAGACGAACGGGCCGCGCTTCGAGACGCCGGCGGAGATCCGGCTGATCGCGGCGCACGCCGACCTGGTCGGGATGACGCTGGCCGCCGAGTGCGTCGTCGCCGGCGAGCTGGGGCTCCGCTATGCCGCCGTCTGCATGGTCGACAACATGGCGAACGGGATCGGCGCCCGGCCGCTGAGCGCCGAGGAGCTGGAACGCGACCGCGAGGCGAACGCGGCGCGCCTGCGCGAGGCGCTGACGGCGACGCTGCCGAGGCTCGCCAGATGAGCCTCGCCGTCACCGGCGCCCTGCTCGACGGCGAGACCGTCGGGCTGCGCTGCGAGGACGGGACGATCGCCGCGATCGGCCCTGAGGTCGAGGCACAACCGGGGGACGAGACGATCGACGCCGGGGGGGCGGCGCTCGTGCCGGCCCTCGTCAATGGCCACACCCACGCGGCGATGACGCTCTTCCGCGGCTACGGGGGCGACCTGCCGCTGATGCGCTGGCTGCGCGAGATTGTCTGGCCGGTCGAGGAGCGGCTCGAGGCCGAGGACGTCTACTGGGGCGTGCGGCTCGCCTGCCTGGAGATGATCCGCACCGGCACCGCGCGCTTCTGGGACATGTACTGGGAGCCGGCGGCGACGGCGCGGGCGGTCGAGGACGCCGGGCTGCGGGCGACGATCGGCGGGCCGCTCTTCGACGCGGACGGCCGGACGGAGGAGATGAAGGCGACGGTACTCCGCGACCTCGAGGCGCTGGAAGCGTTCGGTCCTGGGATCGGTCGCGCGATCGCCCCCCACTCCATATATACGGTCAGCGAGGCGCTGCTGCGCTGGGCCGGCGAGCAGGCAACCCAGCGTGGCCTGCCCTTCCACATCCACCTCTCCGAGACCGAGGCCGAGGTGCGCGAGTGCGTCGAGGAGCACGGCGTGCGGCCCGCTCTCTACCTCGACCGACTCGGCCTGCTCGGCGACCGGACCCTGCTGGCCCACGGGGTCTGGCTCGACCGCGAGGAGCTGGAGCTGATCGCCGCGCGCCGCTGCACGGTCGTCACCAATCCCGTCGCCAACATGAAGCTGGCGGTGGGCGGGGTCTTCCCCTACCCGGCGGCACGAGAGGCCGGCGTCGACGTCGCGCTCGGCACCGACGGCGCCGGC
>DASWMG010000207.1:0-6740 GCA_036399875.1 Solirubrobacterales bacterium | reverse complement strand
CCAGGACGGCTCGCTGATCGAGGACGCCGAGCCCGGGTGGTACGCGCTGCGCGACCGGCCGGCGCTCTCTGGCGACGACATCACCGATCCGAAGCAGGAATTCGATCAGCTCAAAAACCCGAACGTCGTCTTCGACTTCACCGACGAGGGGCAGGAGGCGTTCCACGAGGTCACCCGGCGGATCGCCCAGCGCGGGCGAGCACGGGCGATCGGACCGGCCGGCGAACGGACCGAAGAACTCGCGGGACGCTTCGCCGTCGTCCTCGACAACGAAGTCAAGACCCGCCCGTCGATCGACTTCGAAAAGAACCCCGACGGCATCGACGGCCGCAACGGCGCCGAAATCTCCGGCGGCTTCGGCGACATCCAGGACGCCCAGGACCTGGCGACCTTCCTGCAGATCGGCGCCCTGCCGATCAACCTAAAGCTGATCAGCCAGAGCCAGGTCTCCGCGACCCTTGGCGAGCAGGCGCTCGACCAAGGCCTCAAAGCCGGCCTGATCGGTCTCGCCCTGGTGATCCTCTTCCTGCTCCTCTATTACCGCCTGCTCGGGGTCGTCGCGACGCTCGGTCTGGCCGTCTACGCGGTCGTCTTCTTCGCACTGATCAAGCTGATCCCGGTCACGATGACCTTGCCGGGCATCGCCGGCCTGATCCTGACG
This sequence comes from Solirubrobacterales bacterium, assembly GCA_036399875.1. Lineage (GTDB taxonomy): Bacteria > Actinomycetota > Thermoleophilia > Solirubrobacterales > 70-9 > VRUE01. The sequence continues at coordinate 6,079 of DASWMG010000207.1, read as the reverse complement.
ATCGGCGTCGCGGCCGACTCGAACATCGTCATCTTCGAGCGGATCAAGGAGGAGATTCGCGCCGGCCGCAGCCTCACGTCCGCGATCGCCGTCGGCTACAAACGCGGCATAGGGACGATCATTGACGCGAACGTCATCACCCTGCTCACCGCCTTCATCCTCTTCGTCCTGGCGACGGCCGGGGTCAAAGGGTTCGCCTTCACCCTCGGGGTCGGCACGATCGTCTCCCTGTTCACCGCCGTCGTCTTCACCCAGGCGCTCTTCGGCATCTTCGGGCGCGGGCTGCTCAACCTCTCGCCGCGGCTGCTGGGAGCGGGGGAGGGCGGGGCGCGCTGGCATTTCAACTTCATCGGCGCCAGTCGCTGGTTCTTCTCGGCGTCTGGCTTGATCCTGGTGGTCGGCGCCCTCTCGCTGGCCACTAACCAATTGAACTTCGGCATCGACTTCGAGTCCGGCACGCGGCTCAACTTCGCGCCGCAGCAGCAGGACGTCTCGGTGGAGGACGTGCGCACGGTGCTCGAGGACGAGGGGCTCGGCGAGGCGGAGGTCCAGGCAACGGAAAACGATCGCTTCGGCCAGGGCTTCCAGGTCCAGACGAGCGAGCTGCAGCCAGGCGGCGTCAGCGACGTCCGGGGGGCCCTCACCGCCGAGCTCGGCACCAAGCCCGGCAGCTTCGAAAACACCAGCGTGGGGCCGACCTTCGGCGAACAGATCGCGCGGAGCGCGATGCTCGCGATCATCTTCTCGCTGCTGCTGATATCCGCCTACGTCGCGTTCCGCTTCGAGGGCAAGTACGCGGTTCCGGTGCTGATCGCGGTCGCCCACGACGTCCTGATCACCGCTGGCGTCTACTCGCTGGTCGGCAAAGAAGTGAGCAGCGGCACCGTTGCGGCCTTTCTGACGATTCTCGGCTACTCGCTCTACGACACGGTCATCGTCTTCGACCGCATCCGCGAGAACGTGCCGCGAATGCCGCGCGCCGCCTTCAGTCAGATCGTCAACCGCTCGATGAGCGAGGTTTTGACCCGGTCGCTGATCACCGGCCTCTCGTCGGTGTTCTTGGTCGGCGTGCTCCTCGTCTTCGGCGGTGCGACGCTCCAGGACTTCGCCTTCGCGATGATGGTCGGGATCTTCTCCGGAACCTACTCCTCGATCTTCATTGCCTCGCCGGTTCTCACTGCCTGGAAGGAACGCGAGGTCGGCTTCGTGCGGCGCCGTGAGCGGATCCTGGCTTCCGATGGGAGGGTGCCGGCCTTCGTCGACGATGCCGACCTGGCGCGCCTCGACGGCGAGGAAGCGGCGCAGGAAGCCGAGATCGTCCCCGCTGAGGAAGACGAAATCGCTCTGGTAGGCGCCGAGCCGGCGTCAACCGACGACGGCGACGATCCGGCGGCGGCCGAACGGCGCGAGCGCAACCGCAAACGGCGGGAACGACGGCAGCAGCGCCGTAAGCACGGGAGAAGCCGCTGATGGCCCTGATCGTCTGGTTCACCGTCGGCATCGCCCTCTGGCACTTCACGGTCTTCCTGCCGGACCGCTTCTGGCAGGGCATCGTCGGCGCCCTGCTCGGCGCGACGATCGGCGCCGTCATCTTCGGCGCAATCGTGCAGGCCGCGAGCGGCAAGAGCCTGGGGGAGACGGACATCGGTACGGCGCTGCTCGCGGTGCCGGGCGTGGTCGTGGGCCTTGCCGTGGTCTGGGCCTTGGGCGTGCGGCAAGAGTCTCAGCAGCGCGCCTGATCGAAAATCCTCCTTCTGAGCCCGGCCGTGTGCCAAAAGCTGCGGTGCGCAGAACGGCGCACGCGGCAAACGCTCACACGCTCTCAGCAGGGCTTTTCGTGAGGCGGACGCGGGCAACGCAGCCGCTTTGCAGAAATTAAAGAAATTATTTGACTATTGGGGAGGAAAACACGTATGTCTGTTCCCGTCTCCGGACCGGGGACCGGGGAGTGGCCGTCCCTACGGCAGCTTCTCGCACCCAAGAGAGAAAGGGAACCAGATGAGCATCAAGCTCAAGGCACTCGGCCTTGGCCTCCTCGCCGCAATGGCGATGGCCTCCGTCGCTGCTGTCAACGCCGGCGCGACCGCGAGCGGTCACTTCACGTCGACCGCGTCGCACACGAACATCACGGGAACCGAGAACACGACCCACCAGGTCAAACTCTCCGTCGATGGCGGCACGACTATCGAATGTAAAAAAACGTCGTACAGCGGCACAATCGCAGCGGCGACAGCAACCGAAATAACAATCACTCCGAGCTACGCGGAATGCCAGACAACCGGCGGTACCGCCAACGCGGTGACCGTCACAATGAACGGCTGCGACTACGTGTTCTTCAGCCAGGGCACGCGGACTCACGGCACAGCCACAGTTGTTTGCCCGGTTGGCAAAGCAATTGAAATCCACCATCCGAACTGCACAATCACAGTCGGAACAAGTCATGCACTGGGTGGTGGCATCGACTACGACCAGGACGGAGCTGGCCTGACAGCTAATGTCACAGTCACGGAAGTCCCGGCCGAATACCACGGCGGCGCCTGCATCTTCCTCGGAACAAACCACAAAGGAACGATGACCGGCTCAGCCACAATTTCCGGTAAAGACAAAACCGGCACGACGGTGACCCTGTCGTCGACATAGGAATCTGAGCGCACAGCGCTCGCTACCGGGCCGGGGCCGCGACTGCGACCCCGGCCCTTGTCGTTTGGGAATTGGAAACGCAGTTGACTGGTCAGGGCGGTTCTTGTACCGTTAGACCGAGCACGTACCGAATGCGGCTTGGCCGGGTGCCTAGGCGCGGACTGGGGAGCAGGGATGGGAGTTGGCGGCAGGAAGATGCAGCGAGGAGCGTGGTTGGTCGCGATGGCGATCGGCCTTTTCGCGATGCCCGCGACCGCGTGCGCCGCGGCCCCGGAACTGCTCATGCGCATACCGGGAGATCAGGTCACACGGGGTTCGGGGGCTGGCGAACTGAACCATCCCCGTGACATCGCCGGGGATCCGGACACCGGCCACGTCTTCATCACCGAGCTCGAGAACTCGCGCATCTCGGAGTACACGGCCTGGGGGCTGTTCGTGAAGGCGTGGGGCTGGGGAGTCGCCGACGGCGCCGCTGAACTTCAGACCTGCGGGCCGGCCCAGCCCGAAGAAGATCCCGATCCGGCGTTCTGCCGGCAGGGTATCCCCGGCGATGGCGAGGGACAGCTAGCCAATCCGCTTGGCGTCACCGTCGACCACGCCGGCGCCATATACGTCTTCGAGATCGACAACCTGCGAGTGCAGAAGTTCAGCCCGTCAGGCGAATTCCTTTTGATGTTCGGCGGCGACGTCAACAAGACGAAGGCCGACGCGCTCGCGCCGGCCGCCCAGCGCAACGTCTGCCCGGTCGACCCCGGTGACGTCTGCCAGGCCGGCAGCGAAGGCGAAGGCCCCGCTCAGTTCTCCTCCACGCCGAACAACTATGTCGACTACAGCCCCGTGGGCGGCGGCGCGATCGTGGTCGGCGACAAAGACGGCATCCAGGTCTTCGACCTCGACGGTGACTTCCGCGAAGAGATCGCCTTCGAAGGGCCGCTGGCCGCTTTCGCGGGAAAAGCGGTCGACGGGCTGGAGGTCGATGAGGTCGGCAACATCTATTTCTCTGTAGCCGGCGTCGAAGACATCTACAAGTTGAGCCCAACTGGCGTTCCCCTGTCACCCGGCGAACCGGGCGAATCGAGCTTCGAGGTCTCGAACCCGCTGGCGGTGGGCGTCGACCCGAACGGCAATGTGTACGGCATCGAGACCAGCTCGCTCCCGTTCGTCGGCCTCTACGTCCTCGGCTACGACGCCCTTGGCAACCCACTCGACGGGATGGAGCCGGAGGACGAATTCGCCCGCGTGGAAATTGAGACGTTCCCCGAGTTCGACACTACCTTCTCCGAAGACCTCGTCGGGATAGGGACCAACGAATGCGCGGGCAGCGAGGGGCCCAACCTCTACGTGACCCGAAACAACCAGTTCTTCGAAAACGACCGCAGCTACGTCAGCGTCTACGGCGCCCCGCCGATCGGCTGCGAACCGCCGCCAAAACGCCCGCCGCAGATCGTCTCGGTCTTCGCTAGCTCGGTGGGTAGCGAAGAGGCGACGGTCAGGGCGCGGATCAACCCGAAGTTCTGGGACGACACCACCTACCAGGTCGAATACGGGACCGGCAAATGCTCTGAGGGCGGCTGCCCGCTGAAAGCACCGGCCTCGGCGGTGCTGCTCACCGACAAGGTGATCAACGCCCCGGTGCTGACGGCAGGAGTCACGCTGGATAACCTCGCGCCAGGGACGACCTACCACTACCGCTTCGTCGCCGAAAGCGGTGGTGGCGGGCCGGTCTTCGCGGAAGGGACCTTCAGGACCTTCGCCGCCCCCTCGACTCTTCCGCCCTGCCCCAACGACGCCTTCCGCGTGGGCCCCGCCGCCAGCCTCCCCGACTGCCGCGCCTATGAGATGGTCTCGCCGCTCGACAAAGGAAACGGCGACGTGGCGCCGTGGGAGGCGAGAAGCGGCAGCTTCCCCCGCTACTTCGAAATGGACCTCGCCGCCCCCTCGGGCAGCCGCTTCACCTACACCGCGGCCTTCGGCTTCGGCGGCCCCGAGGGCACCGGCTTCGTCTCCCAGTACCTGACCGAGCGCACCCCGGCCGGCTGGGGCAGCGAGCCGATCTCCCCGCCGCGCACCGAATCGCCGCTGCCGGCGACCAACACGCTCGACAACGAATTCCAGGGCTTCAGCGAGGACCTCTGCCAGGCCTGGATTCGCCACTACTCGGTGGCGCCTTTGGCCGCGGGGGCGATCGAGAAATACCCCAACATCTACCGGCGCCATAACTGCGCTCCCTCGCCGGCCTATGAGGCGATCACCGTCCCTGAGGTTGGCCCGAAAAAACCAGCCAAAGAATTCTTCGCCCTCTTCCCCAAAGGCTTCTCCGAGGACGGCGCCCACACCATCTTCGCGGTCGACGACAAGCTCCACCCCGACGCTCCGACGCTGAAAGCCAACGAACTGCTCCTCTACGAGCACGTCGCGGGCAAACTGCGCTTCGTCTGCTACCTGCCGAGCGGCAAAGCGAGCGGGCAGTCGTGCTCGGCGGGGACGACCGCCGGCGCCAGCGGCTCGGACCTCTCGAGCCTGCACAACGCGATCTCAGCCGACGGCTCGCGCATCTTCTGGACCTCCTACACCGGCACCACCTCCTCGGCCGAGGCCCACCCCGGCCAGATCTTCGTGCGGATCGACGGCAAAGAAACGCGCAAAGTCTCGACCGTGGTGACCCCCGAACCGGCCTTCTTCTGGACGGCGGCCGACGACGGCTCGACCGCGATCTTCGAGGTCGCCGCCGGACCGCTGAAAGGCAACCTCTACTCGCTTGCGGTCGACACCCAGACCCCGACCCTGATCGCCGAAGGCGTCGAGGGCCCGATGGGAGCGAGCGAGGATGCCTCGCGCGTCTACTTCGCCTCGACCGAGGACCTCGACGGGACGGGGCCGGCCGCCGCCGGCGACCACAACCTCTACCTCTACGAGGCCGACCCGGGAGGCGGGACGGGAGTGACCACCTTCCTCATGGAGCTGGCCGACCGCGACATCGGCCCCGCCGCGGCGAGCAGCGGCAACCAGCCGACCCGGCCGGTCGACCGCTGGGCCTCCACGCGCGCCGCCCGCATCAGCCCCGACGGCCTGCACGCGACCTTCATGTCGCTCGCCAGCCCCACGCCGACCGGATACGACAACCGCGAGGGCGCCACCGATCAGCCGTCCGCGGAGGTCTACCTCTACGACGCGGTCGAGGACGAGCTGCGCTGCGTCTCGTGCAATCCCACCGGGGCGCGGCCAGTGGCAGATGAGGTCGCCAGGGTTGGCGAGGACCTCTTCGCCGCCGCCCGCATCCAAGGTTGGGAGTTCGCCTTCCACGCCCCCCGCGTCCTCTCCGACGACGGCACCAGGGTCTTCTTCGAAAGCTTCGAGGCCCTCGTCCCACGCGACACCAACGCCACCTGGGACGTCTACCAGTGGGAGGAGGAGGGCAAAGGGACCTGCACTACCTCCC
>DASWMG010000206.1:0-4719 GCA_036399875.1 Solirubrobacterales bacterium | reverse complement strand
CCAGCAGCGATGCACGCGCCGCGAGCGCCGGATTTCCGTCCTCGTATGGGAGCGCGACGGTGACGTCGGAGCTTGAGGCGAGCGCGGCGAGGAGATCGAACTGGTTGACGGTGAGGTCGTCGAGTCCATATAGGAAGACCGGGCGGTCCCAGGAGTCGGGTTGCTCGCCAACGAGGGCGACGGCGTCGCGCGCGACCCCGTGCGCGTCGGCCAGCCCGAGCCGGTCGCGAACCTCCGCGTAGGCCGAGAAGACCGCCGCGACGTCGCCGAGATAGGCCGAGCCCTCCAGCGTTCCCGCTCCGGCCTCGACGTCCTCCGGGTCCAAGCCCGCGCCCTGCAACTCGTCGAGCAGTCGCTCGAAGGCGATCGGAAAACCCGGCCGCGCGGCCGAACGGCGCAGTGGCCCGAGCCTGCGCTGGCTGTCCTCCACGGCGAGGGCTACCGCGCGCCGGCGCTGGGCCGAGGTCATCTCGGCCGCGGAGGGCGCGCCGGCGGCGGCCGCGACGAGCCGGAAGAGCCCACGGAAGGTGGTGGTCGTCGCGCCGAGCATCGCCCCGCCCGCGGCGAGCTCCCGCTCGAACCAGTGGACGTCGTCGAGGGTCGGGACGACCAGGACGGGGTCGCGTTCCAGGGCCGCTTCGAACCGCTCGCGGACGAGGCCGGCGCGGCCGGAGTTGGGCGGTCCATGGATCAGGTGCAGCGGCATTGGCGACGTCCCAGCATAGGTCTGGTCGCGGCGTGCCCCGGTGGCCTCGCCGACCACTCCAGAACCGCCGCCAGAACCCCGCAAATGCGGCAAATCCGCGCCTCGGTTTGCCGTCTTCCCGTCTCTCTACATTCACCCCATCGCATGTCCCTCTGCTTCGTAGATCCAGCCGATGCCATACGCGCCATCGGCGACTCGATCGGCCGTGAGGCGCGCCGCCAGCTGCTCGGCGAGGCGGTCCGCGCCTGGGTCGACGAGATTCCCGACCACGAGCTAGAGGTCCACTACGCGAAAGCGCTCTCCGAGCTCGACGAGCACGACCTCTCGATGCTCGCCGCTTGGCACGGCTCGCTCGAGTTCGGCCAGCCCCTGCCGAACCGCGACTTCCTGATGGGCGCCTTCGGGTCGCTCGGCGAGAACCGCCGCGAGGCGCTGAAACTGGCCGCCGGGTTCCGCGGCGAGGAAGCGGTCGACGCCGGCCTCACCGAGGAGGACGCACTGGAGCTAGTGCTCGGCATGCTCTCCCCGGCGCGCCTGATGGAGCTGGCGGTCGAGGCCGTCGAGCTCTACGTCTGGGATAGAGCCGGCAGCGAGAATTAAGCCGCTGCGCGTTCGCCGAGCGCTGCCCGGATCTCGGCGATCGCCTGCTCGTTCTCCTGGAAGTGGACGGCCGTGATGCCCGCCCGTGCGGCTCCTTCGCAGTTGACTTTGACGTCGTCGACGAAGAGACAGGACTCGGGCGGCAGGCCGAGTCGCTCCAGGGTTATGGCGTAGATGCGCGACTCCGGCTTGCGGCAGCCGACGAAGGCCGAGTCGACGACGGTCTCGAAGATCTCGTCGACGGGGAGCATCGAGCGCCAGAGTGGCTCCCACTCCCTGACGTTGTTGGTCAGCATCGCCATCCGGTAGCCGGCGGCCTTCAGCTCTCGCATCAGGTCGATCATCTCGTCGTTCGGATGGAGCGCATCGAAGTAGATCTCCTTGAAGCGGTGCATCTCCGGGCGGTGTCCGAGCAGCGGCTCGAGGTGTTCGGTGAGCTGGGCGAGGAAAGCGTCCTCGGTTATCTCGCCGCGCTCCATCTCGAAGAGCGGGTTCTGGCCGTTCGCCTCGGTGGCGGCCTGCATCGCCTTGCCGAGGTTTTCGGTCGTGATCCCGGTCTGGTCCTGGAAGGCCATGAACGACTGCACCAGGGGCGTGGTCAGGACGCCGCCGAAGTCGGAGATGACCGCCTCGATCCTGCCGCCCTCAGGCATCGCGCACGACCTCGTAGTGGCCGAGGCCGTCACGGCCTTCGAGCTGCCAGCGGAAGAAGGCGAGGTCGGCGACCAGGTCGTCGCGCCGCACACGGGCGGCGCTAATCAGCGTGCCGGAGCCTCGCAGGGGACCGACCTCGTCCTCGGCGTCGGTCCAGAGCTCCAGGGTCGCGCGCCGCTGGAGCCCGTCGGGGCCGTACTCGGTGGAGAGCAGCGTCTCGGAGACCTCGACCGGGGCGCCGTCGGGGTCGCAGATGATGGCGCTCACCGTCTCGTCGCCGTGTCCGACCGAGCCCGTCGGCCGCGCGGCGCTGATCGCGAGCAGCCCGCCATCGGAGAAGACGATCCCGATCGAGCGTCGCTGAATGTCGCCCTGGTCGCTCATCGAGCGGGCAGCCTAGTGGACCCCGCTAGGCTTCAGCCATGGCCGAGAACCAAACCGACGCGACCCAGAGCCAGACCGAGGTCCTGACCGAGGACGATGTCCTCGAGGCGCTCGAGGAGGTCATCGACCCCGAGCTCGGCCTCGACTTCGTCTCCCTCGGCCTCGTCTACGACGTAGAGATCGAGGGCGACCAGGTCTACGTCACCTTCACGCTTACCACGCCCGCCTGCCCGATCGGCCCCCAGGTCTCCGAGCAGATGAAGGAGTTCGTCGGCGACCTCCCCGGCGTCAACGCCGTCCACCCGAAGATGGTCTTCGACCCAGCCTGGTCCCCGGAGATGATGTCCGAGGACGCCAAGTTCGCGCTGGGGTTTTAGGGCCTCTCCCTCCCGAACCCCTTACCCGCGCGGTTGGCGCACCGCGCCGATTTGCGCGGGCGCCAATCGCTGAGGCGCTGATTTGCAGGGGAAAAGCCCTGATTTGGCGCCACCAGATGGGCAGCCGGCATCTTTTGCAACAAATTTCTTGACCGCAGAGCCCACGACCCCTTATCCGTAGTAGCGCGTCCCACAGGGGGGCGCGACGTTCAACCCGGACGTCTAACTCAAAGAAAGGGAACCAACATGAGCACGAAGCTCAAGGTCCTCGGCCTGGGTCTCCTCGCCATCATGGCGACGAGCGCCTTTGCCGTCATGAACGCCTCGGCGACCCCGAGTGGCCATTTCGTATCCGCAGCTAACCACACGATCATTTTCGGCTCTGAGAATGCCACCCATCAGGTCAAATTCTCAGTTGAAGGCGGGAACACGATCGAATGTAAAAAAGTGGAATACCACGGCACAACCGAAACCGCAACAGTTACTGAAATTACAATCAAACCGACATACGCAGAATGCCAAACAACCGGCGGCGCGGCTAACAGCATACCAGTCACAGTGAATGATTGTGACTATGTTTTCTCTAGCCAAGGAACCCGTATTCACGGGACAGTAACAGTCAATTGCCCGGTAGGCAAAGCGATCGAAATCCATCATCCCAATTGTACAATCACAGTCGGCACACAGCACGCGCTGGGCGGTGGAATTGCGTACGACAACACCCACCCTGACCTTACAGCGACAGTGACAGTGTCCGGCATCGTTGTGGAATACCACGGAGGTGCTTGCATCTTCCTGGGCACAACGCATACCGCGACTATGACTGGTGCGGCCACAATCCAAGGCCGCGACACAGCAGGAAATCCCGTAACAATTTCGTCTACATAACGATGTAGGTGATTGCTGACTGAGGTATAGCCGGGTCCCTGAAATGGGTCCCGGCTAATTTCCTTCCCGCCAGAAGCGTACCGAATTGTGCCCAATTTGATACCTTGTCGAGGCGAGTGGGAGAGATGCGAAGCGGAGGCAGAACGAAACGGCTTGTGTCCCGAGCAATCATGGGGGTTGCGGCGATCTCGACTGCCCTTCTCGCACTCCCTGGGTCGGTCAACGCGGCGGCGCCCGAATTGCTGATGCGGATACCGGGAGATCAGGTCACAAGGGGAGGCGGTGCCGGGGAACTAAATCACCCGCGCGGCATCGCCGCTGACGCGGTCACCGGCCACATCTTCATCGCGGAGCTGAACAACCACCGCGTTTCCGAGTACACCGCTTGGGGCCTGTTTGTGAAGGCGTGGGGCTGGGGCGTCGCCGACGGCTCCCAGGAATTCCAGATTTGCGGGCCAGCCGTGCCCGAAGAAAATCCTGATCCTTCGCTTTGTCAAGAAGGTCTCCCCGGCGATGGGAAGGGTCAGCTCGATCCGTTTGGAGTCGCGATCGATCCCTTGGGGAACATCTATGTCTCCGAAGTGGAAAACCTCCGCGTTCAGAAATTCAGCCCGCAAGGAAAATTTCTCGTGATGTTTGGCGGCGACGTCAATCGGACGAAGGTGGAGGGAGGGGGCTCGCCCGAAGAACGTAACGTTTGCCCTATCGCGCCGACCGACGTGTGCCAAGGCGGTACTTCCGGCGAAGGCCCGAGCCAGCTCTCAGGGAGTGTCTGGGACTTAATCGACTACAGCCCCGTGGGCGGCGGCGCGATCGTGGTCGGCGACAAAGACGGCATCCAGGTCTTCGACCTCGACGGTACGTACCGCGAAACGATCCTCTTCACGGGACCGCTGGCAGCCTTTGCGGGGAGATCGGTCAACGCGCTTGACGTTGATGGTGGCGGCAATATCTACGTCACCCTCTCGGGTCTCGAAGACATCTACAAGTTGAGTCCGACCGGCGCCCCGCTCGATCCGGGCGAACCCGGAGAGTCAAGTTTTCGGATACCGAACCCGCTCGCGGTGGCCGTAGACACGGAAGGGAAGGTCTTTGGCGTCGATGCAGGTA
>DASWMG010000205.1:0-3695 GCA_036399875.1 Solirubrobacterales bacterium | reverse complement strand
TCGGGGATGCTTGTTCTCGACGGCGAGGAGCACCGCCTCGGCGGCTTCGGCCAGATCGGTGCCGCTTCGATCGACGAGTCGGCCGGTGCATGCTCCTTCGTCCTCCCCGGCAAGGACGTCGTCGTGCGCGGCCGCGTCTTGGCCCCGAGCAAGGACTTCGTCGGCTGGGTCTACGCCGATCCCCAGGGCCCCGAGCACAACACGATCAACTGCTCCGTCTCCGACCTGGAGCTGACCGTCGAACGCCCGGCCAAGCCTCCCCGCCAGCTGAAGCTGGCGGCCGGAGCCGCTTACGAGCTAGGCATGAAAGAGACCGACCACGGCATCCCGATCCAGCCCTTCCCAGACGGCTGACGGCAGCGAGGGCGGTCCGGGGGTCCTCCCGCCGGCGCCTCCCCCCGGCACCGCGGAGTGATTCCTGCCCCGAAGGGGCACAAAATCAACCCCGCCTACGGCGGGGTTTGGGCGCCGCCGGGAGGATTCCCGGACCGCCCCACAACCTTCCCATCCACCAGCTTGACGAAATGCATCCAGCGGTCGTAGCCCCCGAGCGCCGCGGCGAGTTGGTCGCCGCGGATCGTGCTGATTCCGCCAGTGCCATAAAGCCTTGCCTGCACGATTCGTGGCGAAGCACCGCGCTTGGTCACGACGATGCGCTTCAGTTTTCCCGCCAGGTAGGCGTCGAGCTTGGAGCTGATCTCCGGCCCCGAGAAGCGCAGGGTCCAGGTGTGGAGCGGGCAGAGACGGTCGTAGGGGTCGGGGACGCCGACCAGGTAGGGGACCGGCGGCCCGAAGAAGACGTTCTGGACGCTCTCGGTGTGGCCGCCCGAGCAGGCCGAGAAGAAGGTCTGGGCGATGGCGCCGCCGTAGCGGACGACCACTCCGCGCGTTTCGTCGGCGGCGCGGTTCGTCCGGGGGTCCTCGCTCGCGACCCCCTCGTAGACCTGGCTGCGGGTGTCCTCGTAGAGGTCGAAGCCGTTGCCGTCGACTTTGCCGGTCAGCGCGTAGGAGCGCGCGGCGATCGCCTGGGCTCGCAGCGCCGCAAGCGGCCAGGAGGCCGGCGACTCGTTGGGGATCACGCCCTTCACATACTGGTCGATCGGCACGGCGTTGATCGCGTTGAGCGAGCCCGGGTTGCTGCTCGTCGGCACCACCTCGAGCGCCCCCCGGTAGACGGTGCCCTCGATCCCGATCGTGCCCGCGCCGGCCGCCCGCAGACCGCCGCCGCAGTTGGCCAGCTGTCGCCCGCCGGGGCCGCGCAGGCGGACTCTGTCGCCCGCCCGATGCGCCCCGTACCGGCGGCCGGGGTCGAGCCGGACACCGCAGGCGCTGCTGGCGCCGCTGAAGCCGACGTCGCCGCCTGAAACGTCGACCAGCACCCGGACCACCTGTCGGGAGGAGAGCGTGCCGAGGCTGGTGCCCCGGTAGTAGTGGCTCAGGATGAACTGGTGGCTCTTGCCGTGCAGGGCGAAGCCGTAGGCGCCGTACTGGCTCATGCCGACGCCGTGACCGAAGCCGCGCCCATTGACGATCCAGGTGACGCGGGCTTCGGCGGCGGTCGCCCCCAGGAGGCAGAGGCAGAGGACGAGGATGTGGAGGCGGAATCGCATCTCTGGAATCCAACAGATTCGCGTTGGCCGAGTCGCGGCCTGCTCTAGGCTGAAACGACTCAACCGAGAGGAGACGCGACATGGCGACGCAGACGGTCCAGGCGGCCGACCACAAGCTCCTCGCCGCCGGCGGGTGGGCGGAGACGGGGGAGTGGGACGAGGTCCTCAGCCCCTACGACGGCAGCGTCGTCGGCCGGGTAGCGCGCGGTGACGCAGCGCTGGTCGACCGCGCCGTGCGCGCCGCCCACGAGGCGTTTGAGCGCGGCTTCCCCCAGCACGAGCGGGCGGAGGTCCTCGACCGCGCCGCCGAGCTCGTCGGCGAGCGACTGGACGAGCTGGCGCTGACGATCGCCGCCGAGGCCGGCAAGCCGCTGAAGACGGCCGAACTTGAGGCCTCGCGCTGCGTCGACACCCTGAGCTTCTCGGCGATCGAGGCTCGCAAGCTGGCCGGGACGACGGTGCCGATGGAGGGCTCGGCCGCGGGCGCCGGCAAGCTCGGCGTCGTCCTCCGCGTCCCCTACGGCGTGGTCGGCGCGATCAGCCCCTTCAACTTCCCGCTCAACCTCGTCGCCCACAAGCTCGGCCCGGCGATCGCCGCCGGCAACGCCGTCGTCCTCAAGCCTGCCGGGCAGACGCCGATCTCGGCGCTGAAGCTGGCCGAGATTCTCGACGAGGCGGGCCTGCCGGAGGGGTGGCTGAGCGTGATCCCGGGGCCGGGCTCGGAGGTCGGCAACGCGCTCGTCGAGCACGAGCTGACCCGGGCGCTCACCTTCACCGGCTCCTCGGGCGTCGGCTGGGGGATCCGCGGTCGCGTCCCCCACAAGAAGGTCAACCTGGAGCTCGGCTCCAACGCGCCGCTGATCGTTCACGCCGACGGCGACTGGGAGGCGGCCGCCGACAAGGCGAAGCTGCATGCCTTCTCGCACGCCGGCCAGAGCTGCATCTCGATCCAGCGCGTCCTGGTCCACGAGGACGTCGCCGACGCCTTCGTCGAGCGCTTCGTCGCCAACGCCCGGGCGCTGCGGGTCGGCGACCCGCTCGACCCGGAGACCGACGTCGGCCCGTTGATCTCCCCCGACGACCGCGACCGGGTCAAGGAGTGGGTTGACGAGGCGGTCGCCGCGGGGGCCGAGCTGCTGACCGGCGGCGAGCTGGTGGACGAGGAGCGCTGCCTCGCCCCGACGATCCTCGCCAGCCCGCCGCGTCAGGCCAAGGTCTGGTGCGAGGAGGTCTTCGGGCCGGTCGCCACGGTGGACCGCTACAGCGACTTCGGCGAGGCGCTGCGCCTCGCCAACGACTCGAAGTTCGGCCTGCAGGCCGGCGTCTTCACGCGCGACGTCGGCCGCGCCCTGGAGGCGGCGAGGACGCTCGAGTTCGGCGGCGTGCTGGTCAACGAGGTGCCTACCTTCCGCGCCGACCAGATGCCCTACGGCGGCGTCAAGGACTCGGGCAACACCCGCGAGGGTCCCGCCTACGCGATCCTGGAGCTGACCGAGGAGCGGCTGGTCAGCCTGCAGGGCTGAAGAACGTCGTATGAGTCACGTATGGGCTCCGGTATCTAGCTCTCGCCCCTGAAGGCGCGATTTGCACCCGTTTTGACGCTCAGGGCGTACCTAGTACTTGACGAATCAGTATTCATGTGTTCTTATTAATGACGCGGCTCACAAGCCGCCGGTCCCGGAATTCCCTACCGACGACCGAGCGGTCTTCCCGTCTTGTTCCCGCGGGGAGGCCAACGGACTCCCCCCGGGTCCGCTTCGGCGGCCCGGGGAACGTCCGCATGAAGCGTGCTCAGACGCCGCGCCCGTCGCCGTTGGCGACCTCGGCCGCCTGCTCGGCGCCGATGAAGGGGGCCAGCGCCATGTAGGTGGCGAGCGGCGCGATCTCGGGCAGGGCGCGCGGGCCGTCGTTGCAGATCGTGTGGTAGACGAGGCCCCAGACCGCGCCGATCACCGCGTCGATTACGAGCGGCTTGGTCTCGGGAGCGAGGTCGCGGCCCGGCTTCATCAGATCCCTGACGGTTTCGAGGGTGCGGTCGCGGTCGTCGACGACCAGCGGTCCGGCGGCGAAGCTCTCGACCGCCGT
>DASWMG010000204.1:0-12378 GCA_036399875.1 Solirubrobacterales bacterium | reverse complement strand
GATCGCGAACTGCTCGTGGCCCTCGACCTTGGCCGTCTCGACCTCGACTTCGTCGACTTCGGCGAGGCGCGGTCCTTCCCGCAGGAACTCGGTTAGCCGCGCGACCGCGTCCTCGGATCCCTCCGCGTGGACGCGCACGGCGCCGTCGTCCTCGTTGCGGACCCAGCCCATGACGCCCAGCCGCCGCGCCTCCCGCACCGCGGCGTCGCGGTAGCCAACGCCCTGGACGCGACCGCGCACGACGAAGCGCACGCCGGTTCGGCCGGAGTCATTCATCCCTGACTACCCACCGACGGCGACATCAGGGCGACGGGGAGCCCGAGGCCGGCCGAGCGCCGCAAGGTCGCGATGCGGCGGCCTGGCTGGACGGCGGGACGAGTCTCACCGACGCGATCGCCCAGCTCCGCGACGGTGGCCTCGAGGTCCGGCGCGACGAAGGCAAGGCCCCAGAAGAAGACGGGCCGGTCGGCGCCGCCGCCCCGCTCGACCGCCTCGGGCGGCGCCTGGACGACCTCGAGGATCGTCGCGCCGAGTCGGAAGAACGCCTGCCGCGGCGCGCCGGCCGGAGTCGGCTCCTCGCGGACGCGACGCAGGTCAAGCCCCGCCTCCCGCAGCGTCGCCACCGTTCGGTCGAGCGATGGGGAGATCGCGACGACGTGGTCGAGCGCGGCGATCCCGTTTGGGTGCGGCGGCGCCTCGGCCGGCGGCGGACGGTCGGAGCGCGCCGTCGGCAGCCCGTCCAGCTCGCCGGTCGCCAGGTCGCGCAGGGACCAGCCGGTCAATCCCCGTCCCGCCTCGGGGCCGGCGAGCCGCAGCCGCACGTCGCCGACCACGCAGACCTCCCCCTCGACGGCGAAGCCGAGCGCCTCCCAGGCCGCAGGCGGGTCGGCCACGGTCAGCTCGTCGATCGTCGGGACCATTTCCCAAACGCTATCCCCGACCTGCCCTCCCGCCATGCGAGATGCGCCCGCTCTGAGGCGGCGGCGTGGCCTAGCTACTTGCGCTCCGCCAGTACCGCGGCCGGATCCGGGTACGCGAAGGAGCTCAGCCCCAGCCAGTCGGGCATGCTGCGCACCAGGTGCTCGGGGCCGCTCACCTTGACCCGGCGCGAGCGCATCGCCGCGCCCAGCTCGAGCTGGCCGACCCAGACCTCGGCCATCGCCCGCGCCTCGGCGTCGACGTTGAGGTCGATCGAGAAGCCCGGGTCCGAGAAGCAGATGTCGGCGCCGTCGTCCTCGGCGACCAGCCACCAGGCCCGCTTGCCCTCCTCCGCGTCGCGGTAGCGGAAGAAGGTGACGACCCGGTCTTGGGGCAGGCGGTCGAGCTGGATGCTGCGCCGCATGTCCCACATCAGCAACGCCGGATCGGCCTCCTCGGCGCTGATCTCGCGCTTTAGGTGGTCGCGGCTCCAGGTCCCGAGCGCGACGACGAGCGGTCCCAGTGCCTCCCCGGCTGGGGTCAGCCGGTAGGCGTTGCCGCGCTCGCCCGCGAGCGGCTCGCGGGTGATCAGCCCCGAGCGCTCCAGCTCGCGCAGCCGTTTGCTCAGCAGCGAAGAGGACATGCGCGGCACGCCGCGCTGCAGCTCGTTGAAGCGGGTGCTGCCCATCAGCAGCTCGCGGACGACCAGCAGCGTCCACCGCTCCGTCAAAACCTCGGCCGCCTGGGCGACCGGACAGAACTGTCCGTAGCTCTCCGCCATGCCTGGGGCCGAGTGTACGCGCCCAACTGCAGATATTGAAGTTGATCGACCGCGGAGCGAGGCGTACACATGGGCCAACTCCCGCGACGAAAGGAACCACGATGACGACGACCACCAGTGCCAATCCCGAGCTGAAGGCCAAACATCGCGCGATGTGGGCGTCCGGCGATTACCCGTCGATGGTGGAGACCTTCCTGCTGCCGCTCGGCCCGCGCCTGGTCGAGGCGGCCGGGATCGAGCCCGGCATGCGCGTCCTCGACGTCGCTTCCGGCACCGGCAACGCGGCGATCCCGGCGGCGGCCCGCGGCGCCGACGTCGTCGCCAGCGACCTGACGCCGGAGCTGTTCGAGGCCGGCCGCGCCCGCGCCGCCGCGGAGGGGCTCGAGCTGGAGTGGACCGAGGCCGACGCCGAGAACCTGCCGTTCGAGGACGCCAGCTTCGACGTGGCGATGTCTTCGATCGGCGTCATGTTCGCGCCGCACCACCAGGCAGCCGCCGACGAGCTGGTGCGCGTCTGCCGGCCAGGCGGCACGGTGGCGCTGCTGAGCTGGACGCCCGAGGGAATGCTCGGGGCGCTCTTCCGCGCAATGGGCCCCTTCATGCCGGCGCCCCCGCCCGGCGCCCAGCCGCCACCGCTGTGGGGCAGCGAGGAGCACCTGCGCGAGCTATTCGGCGACCGGGTGGAGTTCGGAACGTTGAAGCGCGAGCTGCTCCAGATCGACGCATTCGAGCGGCCGACCGACTACGGCGAGCACTTCAAGCAGCGCTACGGCCCGACGATTGCGGCACGGGCGAACGCCGAGAAAGAGGGGCGGGCCGAGGAGTTCGACCGGGTGCTGGACGAGTTCTGCGAGGAGTGGAACCGCGGCGATGGCGACCGTGCCCGCTTCGAGAAGGAGTACCTGATCGCGATCGGGCGGAAGCGCTCGTGAGCGCCGCGACGCGATCGCGCTACGACGCGGTGGTCGTCGGTGCCCGCTGCGCCGGCGCGCCGCTCGCGGCCCGCCTGGCCGAGCGTGGTTGGTCGGTGCTGCTGGTCGACCGCGAGCCGCCGCCCGCGGACACCGTCTCCACGCACTACGTCTTCCCCAACACGCTGGCGCGCCTGCGCGAGCTGGGGGCGCTCGAGCGGATCGAGGCCAGGCACCGGCTCAACCCGCTGAGCTACTCGGTGCGGGTGCTCGGCAACGAGGTGGAGGGACCGTTCGAGCCGGTGGACGGCTTCGACGGGATGTGCGGGATCACCAGGCCGGTGCTCGACCAGGCGCTGCTCGACGTGGCGATCGAGGCGGGAGCGGAGACGCGCTTCGGCGAGAAGGTGACCGGGCTGATCGGCGCGGACTTCGGCAGCGATGCGGACCCGGTCCGCGGCGTCGTCATGGAGGGCGGCGAGGAGATCGAGGCGCGCTGGGTGCTGGCCGCGGACGGACGCGCCTCGACCGTCGCCAAGCTGCTCGGGCTCCCCAAGGAGCGCGAGGTCGCGGGCGAAGTGGGGATCATGTACGCCTACTGGCGCGGCATGGCGGAGAGCGACCGCTTCCGCGTCGAGGCTCGGGAGGCCGGCTCGCTGAGCTGGGGGCAGTGCGAGGACGACCTCTCGATCGTGATGCTCGGCGTGCCGGCCGAGCAGACGCGGGGAGACGCCGAGCAGCGCCAGCGCTTCTTCGTCCAGAGCCTCGGCGAGTTCGAGTGGTTCGACCCCCGCTCCCTGGAGGGGGCCGAGCAGGTCTCGCCGATCCGCGTCGCGCCGGAGACGATGCTGCGCGGCTTCTTCCGCCGGGCGACCGGCCCTGGCTGGGCGCTCGTCGGCGACGCCGGTCACTTCAAGCACCCCTCGACCGCCCAGGGCATCTCCGACGCGATCGAGCAGGCCCTCCACCTCGCCGATGCCCTCACCCTCGGCGGCGAGGACCTGAGCGGCTACGAAGCCTGGCGCGAAGACCGCGCCCGCGAGCACTACGAGTGGTCCTACGACTACGCCCGCCTCCCCCGCCCCGAGACCGCCGGCCCGATCTTCGCGGGCCTCGCGTCCGACCCCGAGGCGGGCCAGGCCTTCCGCGACTCCTTCTGCCGCCGGGCGCGACCGCGCGAAGACGTTCTCACGGGAGAGCGGCTGGGGCGGTGGTTCGCTGGAGCGACGACGGTCCGGGCGGCGATTTGAATCGCTGGTACATGTCCACGGCGAGTTCTTTTGCACAGCCTCTCTTGACTTAAGACGCCGGAGGGACTATGCCCTGAGGGAACCGGGAGTCCGGAGGGCGGCGCTCAGGGTCGGGCGGGATCCGCGGCTCTGACCGAAAGGAACGATCATGAGATTCAGTCGGAAGGCATCTGCGCTTGCCCTGGTCTGCGCCACGACGATCATCGGGACCGTCGGAGCGCTCGACGCGTCAGGAGAAACCGGTGGTCACTTCACGATGGAAAGCGACCCGGGCACTCTCAGGATAACGGAGGGGGGAACCCACTTTCTCCAGTATTCGATTCCGGGGATGGAACCGTTCGAATGTGAATCGGAGGAACTGGGCAGCATCCCCAATGAAAAAACAATCACGGAAATTGGCTTCGGCCGGGAAAACAACGAGCCGTGCAGAACAAAAAACGGTGGCAAAGGATATGGCGAAACCCGATTCCACTTCAACAAATGCAGAATAGTGCTCAAGATAGGCAAAAAAGCGGCGCAGGACAACACAACAGACCTCGAATGCCCGACGGGCGGCCAACTGGAAATCACACATACGAACTGCGTCATCAAAGTCCCAGCGCAAAAAGGCTTCAAAGGGGTTTCCTACAACACAGTCGTCGAAGGCGGTAAACACGCCATCACAGCCGTCTTCACAGTCGGCAATATGTCGGCGAACTTCGAGGAAGGCATCTGCGTGTTCCTCGGAACAACCCACGCGATGGCCGTCACCGGATCGATCACAATCTTCGCGCGCGATAAAGCCGGTCTGGCCACCGGACTCACAGCCACAGGCTCGGAAGGCTGACCGCGAAATCCTGAGCCGCCGATTCGAGCCGGGGAGGTCCGACGCTGGCCCACAGCCGGCGTCGGATCTCCCGCCGGCGAGCCGCGTACTTCTCGGGTACCCTTTCCGCTCGCCGACTCCTGGGGAGGATTCAAGTGCGCCGTTCACTGCTGCCACTGGTCGCCGTCGTCTTCGTGGTCGTCATGTCCTGTACCGGCTCCGCCGTCGCTTACCCGGTCGGGCACCTCAACGAGGAGGCCAGCGAAAAGGTGATCCGCTACTGGACTCCGGAGCGCATGCAGCAGGCAACGCCCGTCTCCCGTGCCTCGCGACCGGTCCCCGCCGCGAAGCCGGCGAAAGGCGGCGAAACGTCGTCGGCGGCGAGCATCGAGGTGCCGCAGCCGTATCCGAGCGCCTACGGAAAGGTGTTCTTCACCGACAACAGCGGCGTCAACTACGTCTGCTCGGGAACGGCGGGTCCTCAGCGCCAACGAGAGCGTGGTCTGGACGGCGGGACATTGTGTCAATGAGGGCCCTGGCGCCTTCTACAAAAACTTCCTCTTCGTGCCCGCCTATCGCGACGGCGCCGCCCCTTACGGAAAATTCGCGGCCTCCACCCTGCTCACCACCTCCGGCTGGCAGACCAGCGGCGAGTGGGGAGTCGACGTCGGCGCGGCGGTCGTCGCCACCAATGCCGCCGGTCAGACTCTCTCGGACGCCGTCGCCGAGGCGCCGCTCGTCTTCGACGCGCCGCGCAACCAGACGTACAGGCTCTACGGCTATCCGGCGGCCAAGAAGTTCAGCGGCCAGCGGCTGCGCGTCTGCCAGACGAGTTGGCTGATGGACGACACCTTCGCGACGCCGGACACGATGGGGGCGTCTTGCGACATGACGGGCGGCTCGAGCGGCGGCGCCTGGGTCACCGCGACGGGCGCCGTCGCATCGGTGGTCAGCTACGGCTACAACAGCCTGCGCAACGTCCTCTTCGGTCCGCACCTGGAGGCCGAGGCGCAGAGCCTCTACCTCGCCGCCGAGTTCGGGTAGGGCCCACCCCCCAGCCAAGTGGGCCCTTCTGCGTACTAGCCCTTGCAGCCCGGGACGGGGTCGTTCGCGCCAGGGCCGGTGCCATGACCGGGCGCGTGACACTTGGAGCCGCCGTCGTTTGGCCCCTTGCTGCTGTTGCCGGGACCGAAGTCCGGGGCGGCGAGCACTGGAGACGCGGGGATCGTCAAAGCTCCAGCGGTGAGGGCCAAAGCCAGAATCTTCCTACGCATAGGAACCTCCTTAGCGCCAATGGCGCTTAACGGGGCTCCCAGCTAACTCTTTCCAGCGAACCACCCCTCCTCGCTGAATCGATGAGCGAGGACTACCCATTGTTGGATATGGCAACCACCGGGTCGAGTACTCGGGGAGATTCGGCGTGGGCTCGGCGACGGCGAGACGCGCTTACGATGAGCGCGCACCGGGCCAACACATCAGTGCCGGACGGCGACCGCAATGACCAGGCAACAAGCGGCGGAGAGCTCGACCGCGGCGCCCATCGCATCGCCCGTTACGCCCCCAAACCGGCGGCTGGCGAGCGTGCCGACCGCGACAGTCGCGACGGCGGCGCCGAGGACTATGAAGAACGCTTCGCCCCCAGCGCCGGCGGCGAGCGCCAGCGCGAGGGCGAGCCCGACGCCGGCGAGGATGGAGCGGGTCCCGATCCGGCCGGCGAGGACCGCTCCCGTCCCTCCGTCCGCATGGGCGTAGGGCAGGAGGCGGGCGAGCGGCAGGGGCGCTGCTCGCGACAGCGCCAGCGCGGCGACGATCGGCCCGAGCGCCTCGGCCTCGGCGAGGGACGCCAGCGCCGTCGCTTTGATCGCCAGGTCGAGCGTCAACGCCGAGGCGCCGTAGGCGCCAAGCGCGTGGTCGCGCATGATCGCCAGCGAATGCTCGCGGTCGCGGCCGCCGAGGCCGTCGGCGCTGTCGGCGAGGCCGTCGACGTGGAGCGCGCCGGTGAGGATCAACTCCAGGGCGACGGCGAGCAGGCCGGCGAGCAACGGTGGCACCACCTGGGCGAGGCCGATCGCCGCTCCGCCGACGGCCAGTCCGAGGACAGCGCCCACCAGCGGGAAGACGGGCGCGGCGCGCGGCAGCGCGTCAGCGCCCGGGTCGCGTTTCGGCCCGAGCGGCAGCCTGGTCAGGAAGGCGGCGGCGGCTAACGGGGCCTCCGCCAGGTCAGGCGCCCGCATCGGTGACGCCCGCCCCCTCGAAGCTCGCCATCTCGCCGAGCAGCGCCGCGGCGGCGCCGACGATCGGCAGGGCCAGCGCGGCGCCGCTGCCCTCCCCCAGCCGCATGCCGAGGTCGAGCAGCGGCTCCTGCCCGAACACGTCAAGCAGCAGGCGGTGACCCGGCTCGGGCGAGAGGTGCGAGGCGATCAGCACGTCGGCGCAGCGCTCCTGCACGCAGACCGCCGCTAGCGCCGCCGCCGCGGTGATGAAGCCGTCAACGAGGACGGGGAGCCGGTTGGCGGCGCAGCCGAGGACGAGTCCGGTCAGGGCAGCGATCTCCAGGCCGCCCACCTGCGCGAGGGCCCCGAGCGGGTCGCGGGGCGAGGCGTTGTTGGCTTCCAGCGCGCGCCAGACCGCGGACCGCTTGCGCTCGACCCCAGCCTCGTCGAGACCGGTGCCCCGACCGCAGACGCCGTCGGGCTTCGCTCTCGTCAGGGCCGCGGTCAGCGCGCTCGCCGCGGTCGTGTTGCCGATCCCCATCTCCCCCATCGCAACGATCCCCACCCCGTCCGCCGCGAGTCCGTCAGCCAACTCGATCCCGATAGCGACGGCGCGGCGCATCTCCTCCTCGCTCATAGCGGGGCCGTGGGCGGAGTTCGCGGTTCCCGCCCGCACCCGGCGGTCCAGAATCGCCGGATCCTCGATGCGCTCGCGCACGCCGACGTCGACGAGGACGAGCCGCGCGCCTGCCCGGCGGGCGAGCACGCAGACGGCGGCGCCACCAGCCGCGAAGTTGCGCAGCATCTGCGCGGTGACCTCCTGCGGATAGGCGCTGACGCCCTCGGCGGCAATGCCGTGGTCGGCGGCGCAGACGACGACCACGGGCGGCAGCGCCCCGAGGTCGGCGCCGCCCCGGATCCCCGCGAGCCTGCAAGCCAGCTCCTCAAGCCGGCCGAGGCTGCCGCGCGGCTTCGTCTTGCCGTCTAGCGCCCCCTGCGCCGCCGCGGCCGCCTCGGCGTCGAAGGCGGGTACCGCCGCCGCCGTGCGCTCGATCAGCTCAGACACCGCTTGCTGATTTGACCCCACCATCGTGTGGCCAACTCTGCGATCGCCGGGGGCGCGTGCCTCGCTCATGCCGCTCCCAGCGTCAAGGCTTGCCCGGCGACGACCAGCAGCGCCTCGTCGGCCCGCGCCGCCCACGCCGCGTTGACCCGCCCGAGCGCGTCGCGGTAGCGCCGCCCGAGCTCGAACTCGGGGACCACGCCCATTCCGACCTCGTTGCTGACCGCGATCGTCGCTCCGGCTCGGTCCGCCGCGAGCGCGGCGGTCTGCTCGGCCCGCGCCACCACCTCCGCCTCCCCGAGCCCGCCCTGCACCAGGTTTGCGACCCAGAGGGAGAGGCAATCGACGACGACACAAGCGGACGGCGGCGCGGATTCGAGCGCAGCCGCCAGGTCTGACGGCGCCTCGACGGTCCTCCACGCCGGGTCGCGTTCCGCCCGGTGGCGGGCGATCCGACCCGCCATCTCCTCGTCGCCGGCCTCCCCGGTCGCGACGAAGACGACCGGCGCGCCACTGGCCTCAGCCCGGCGCAGCGCCAGCGCCGACTTGCCGCTGCGGGCGCCGCCGAGCAGCACGGTCAGGGCCATCAGAAGTCGATCCCCCGCTTGGCGCGCACACCCTTGTCGTAGGCGTGCCGCACCTTGCGCATCTCGGTGACGGTGTCGGCGACCTCGATCAGCTCTGGCGGGGCGTCGCGGCCAGTCGCGACGACGTTCACCTGCTCGGGCCGCTCGCGCAGCGCCCGCGCCACCTCCGCCCCGTCGATCCAGCCCCAGTTGATCGGGTAGGTCAGCTCGTCGAGGACGACGAGGCGGTGCTCGCCCGCCGCGATCGTCTCCCGCGCCAGCTCCCACGCCGCCCTGGCGAGCGCGGCGCTGCGCTCGAGGTCGTCGCTCAGCCAGCTGAAGCCGTCGCCGGTCCGCGCCCACTCGACGCCGAGCCCGCGACAGACCTCCTCCTCCCCCACCTTCCACTTGTCGGACTTGACGAACTGGATGACCGAGACGCGCCAGCCGCGCGCGACTCCGCGCAGGACCACGCCGAAGGCTGCCGTCGACTTCCCCTTGCCGTCGCCGGTGTTGACGAGGACGACCGAGCGCTGGCGCCGCAGCGGCGGCTTGCGCGGAGCCTCGCGACCCGGCTCTCGGGCGGGATCGCCCCCCGGCTCGCGCGCGCTCACGGGGCCATCCCCGCGAGCCGCTCGACCCGTGCGACGTCGAGCGCCTCGACCACGGCGTCGGTCAGCTCGTCGATCGCGTCGTCGAGCGAGCGGGTGGGGGCGGCGCCGAGCAGCGCCGCGACGGCCTCGGCCTGCTCGAGGAGACCGTGGACGGCGATGCCGAGGACCGAACCGCTCGCCCAGCCGCCCCCGCCGGCGATCGCCTCCTCCGCCGGCCCGCGTGCCCGCGTCCGGCCGTGGCGGATCTCGTAGCCATCGAAGCCGAGGCCGGCGAGCGAGCGCCAGGGACCGCCGAGCGCCTCCGAGAAGGCGACGGCCGCGCGGCGGACGAGCTTCTCGGACGCGAAGACCGTCTCCAGCGGCAGCAGGCCGAGCCCCTGCGCGTCGCCGTCGACTCCGGCCGGGTCGCGCAGCTCCTCGCCGAGCATCTGCATCCCGCCGCAGATTCCCAGCACGCGGGCGCCGGCTGCGAGCCGCGCCTCGATCGCCTCGACGAAGCCGCCCTCCCGCAGCCAGCGCAGGTCGACGGCGACCTGTTTCGATCCCGGCAGGACCACCAGGTCCGACGCGCCGAGCTCGGTGGGGTGTCGGCAGAAGCGCAGCTCGGCGACCTGCTCCACGGACCTGAACTCGTCCAGGTTGGAAGCGGCCGGGTAGGCGACGACGGCGACCCGCGGCCGGCCGGCGCCTAGAGGGAGCGGCGGCTGGGAAACACCGTCCTCGTCAGGCAGCCCGTGGCGCAGCCAGGGAACGACGCCGGCCAGCGGCACGCCGGTCAGCTCGCGCAGCCGCTCCGGCGCGCCGGCCAGCAGCTCCGGGTCGCCGCGGAACTTGTTGAGGACGAAGCCGCCGATGCGCTGCCGCTGCTCCGCCGACAGCAGGGCCCAGGTCCCGTAGAGGTGGGCGAAGGCGCCGCCGCGGTCGACGTCGCAAACCATCAGGACGGTCGCGTCGGCAGCCTCGGCCGAGCGCAGGTTCGTCATGTCGCAGTCGGCGAGGTTGATCTCGGCCGGGCTGCCGGCCCCCTCGAGGACGACGAGCTCGTAGTCGCCGAGCAGCGAGCGCAGCGACTCGGCGACGATCGGCCAGAGCGCCTCGGCGCGCTGCCGCCAAGGGGTCCGGCTCAGTCCGGGATCGGCGACGCCGTGGAGCACCACCTGGCTGCGGTCGTCGGCCTCCAGCTTCAGCAGCACCGGGTTCATCCGCACCTCGGGCTCGACGCCAGCCGCGCGAGCCTGCAGGAACTGGGCGGTGCCGATCTCGCCCCCGGCGACGACGCGGGCGTTGTTCGACATGTTCTGCGCCTTGAACGGCGCCACGCGGACGCCGCGGCGGGCGAAGTGCCGGCAGAGGGCGGTTGCCAGCAGGCTCTTGCCGGCCCCGCTCGAAGTGCCCTGCACCATCAGCGCGCTCACGCTGTCGCCCTCGGCCGAACCGGCAGCACGACCGGCGCCCCGTGCATGTCCAGCACGTCGACACGGGCGCGATAGTGGCGGCAGATCAGCTCGCGGGTGAGCACCTCGGCGGGAGGGCCGTGGTGGACCAGCCGGCCGCCGTCGAGCAGGGCCAGCCGGTCCGCGTACTGGCCGGCCAGCGTCAGGTCGTGCATCGCGCCGAGCACCGTCAGCCCGCGCTCGGCGCGAAGCTCGCCGACCAGCTCGAGCGCCTCCTGCTGGCGGCCGACGTCGAGCGCCGTGGTCGGCTCGTCGAGCAGGAGAACGGGTGCCTCCTGGGCGATCGCCCGCGCCAGCGTGGCGCGCTGGCGCTCGCCGCCGCTGAGCGCTCCGAGCCGGCGGTCGGCGAGCCGGTCGAGGTCGAGGCGGCGAAGCGCCTCCCCAGTCGCCCGGCGGTCGCGCGCGCCGGCCCGGCCGAGCATCCCGAGGTAGGGCGTGCGCCCCAGCAGCACGTACTCGCCGACGCTCATGTCGAGCGGCAACAGCGGGCTCTGCCAGACGATCGCGATGTCGCGGGCGCGGCGGGAGACCTGCGCGCGCCGCGGGTCCCGCCCGGCGACCGAGACCGACCCGTCGCAGTCGAGGGCGCCGCTGACGACCCGCAGCAGCGTCGTCTTGCCGGCGCCGTTGGCGCCGATCAGGGTCGTCCAGCCGCCGGCCGCGACAGTCAGCGTCACGTCCTCGAGGACCGTCCGCCCGCCGAGCGCGACCGCGATCCGCTCCAGCTCGATCACGCGCCCGCCGTCCGGCTGGTGCGGAGCACGAGGATGAAGAAGGGCGCCCCGACGCAGGCGGTGACGACGCCGATGGGCAGCTCGGCGGGCGAGAGCGCGGTGCGGGCGAGGACGTCGGCTAGCACCAGGAAGGCCGCGCCGAACAGCGTCGCCAGCGGCAGCACCACGCGGTAGCTGGAGCCGGCGAGCAGGCGCACCGCGTGCGGGACGACGATCCCGACGAAGCCGATCAGGCCACTGACCGAGACGGCGGCGGCGGTCCCCAGGGTCGCCGCGGCGACGACCAGCAGGCGCAGGTGCTCGACGCGGACGCCGAGACCTTCCGCCTCCTCGTCGCCGACCCGCATCACGTCGAGCAGGCGCCGGTGGGCGAGGATGACGACCATGCTCAGCGTCGCGTAGGGAAGGGCCAGCAGCACGTCGCTCCAGCCCGCCGTCGAGAGCCGTCCCATCAGCCATGAGTAGATGGCACGGACGTTCTCGGTGTTCTGCTGCAGCAGCAGCGTCTGGACCGCGGTGAAGAGCGCCGCCATCGCGACGCCGGCGAGGATCAGCGTCACCGTCTCCCGCCCGTCGCCGACCGAGCGGCCGAGCAGGTAGGCGCCGGCGACCGCGGCGGTCGCGCCCGCGAAGGCGGCGAGTGGCAGCGGCAAGGCGCCGGCGTAGACGATCGCGACCGTGGCGCCGAGGCCGGCGCCGGCGGCGGCGCCGAGCAGGTAGGGGTCGGCGAGCGGGTTGCGGAAGACCGCCTGGTAGGCGCCCCCGGCGGTGGCCAGGCTGGCGCCGACCAGGGCGCCGAGGGCGACCCGCGGCGCCCGCAGCTCCCAGAGCACGGCGCTCTGCAGGGCGGAGAGCCGGGCGTCGGGCGAGCCGATGCCGAGGCGCGCCAGCGCGTCGTCCAGCAGCGCCCCGGGCGGTATGCCGGCGGGGCCGACCGCGAGGCCGACCAGTACGGCGGCGAGGAGGGCGAGCGCCCCCGCCGCCAGCCAGCGCCATGAGAGCGTCGCCGTCAACGCGGTTTCGCCTCGGCTGCCCGCGCCCGCTCCATCGCCTCGACGACCCGCTCGAC
>DASWMG010000203.1:0-1561 GCA_036399875.1 Solirubrobacterales bacterium | reverse complement strand
GCGCGCCTCGAGGGGGCCCTCGACGCGGAATCGATCATCTAGCCTGGAGCCCATGCCGCTATCGCACTTCACGCCCGCGGTGCGCGACTGGTTCGAGGCCGCCTTCGACGGCCCGACCGAGGTCCAGGCGCAGGCCTGGCCGGCGATCGCCACCGGCGAGCACGTCCTCATCTCGGCCCCGACGGGCTCCGGCAAGACGATCGCCGCGTTCCTGTGGGGCCTGGACCGCTTCGTCGCCGAGCCGCGCGAGCCCGATGAGAAGCAGCGCCGCACGCGCCTCGTCTACGTCTCGCCCCTGAAGGCGCTCTCCTACGACATCGAGCGCAACCTGCGGGCGCCGCTGCGCGGCATCGGCGCCGATATCTCGGTCGGGCTGCGGACCGGCGACACCAGCCAGGCCGAGCGCCGGGCGATGCGCAAAACGCCGCCCGACATCCTGATCACCACCCCCGAGTCGCTCTACCTGATCCTCTCCTCACAAGCGCGGGAGATCCTCACCGGCGTCGAGGCGGTGATCGTCGACGAGATCCACGCGGTGGCACAGAGCAAGCGCGGGGCTCATCTGGCGCTGACCTTGGAGCGGCTGGACGATCTGGTTAGGGACCATGCGCCGGCTAAGGACCATGCGCTCGGCGCGGCGGGTCCTGTCGCGGCAGGGGACCCACCTCCCCTTCCGGTCGCTAAAGCGTCCTCAGGGGAGGTCCCCCCTACCGCGCCACCCCCCGCGAGTAGCGAGAGTGGCATCCAGCGGATCGGCTTGTCCGCGACGCAGCGGCCGCTGGAGCGGATCGCGAAGTTTCTAGTGGGCCCCAAACGCAAGTGCGAGATCGTCGATGCGGGGGTGGCCAAGGAGCTCGACCTCGAGATCGTCGTGCCGGTCGAGGACATGTCCGAACCCGGCGCGCCGAACTTTCCGACCGAGGACGGCGTCCCGGCCGACGGCGAGCCGAATGCTCACGTCCGCTCGATTTGGCCAGCGATTTATCCCGAGCTTTTGAAGCTCGTCAAGAAACACACCTCAACGATCGTCTTCGTAAATAACCGCCGCGCCGCCGAGCGGATAGCCAAGCGGCTAAACGAGCTGGCCTGGGATGAGCTTCCGGCCACCGAGCAACTGGGCAACTCCACCGCCTCTCCCCCGGGTGGCGTCGTTGGGGGGACCACCCCCGAGGACGCTTTAGCGACCGGAGGGGGTGGTGGGTCCCCTGCGGCGACAGGACCCGCGGGCCAGGACGGCCCCGTGGAAATCGCACGTGCTCACCACGGTTCGCTTTCGCATGAGGAGCGGACCGTGGTGGAGGAGATGTTGAAGTCCGGGCAGCTTCCGTGCCTCGTCGCTACCTCCAGCCTGGAGCTGGGGATAGACATGGGCGCCGTCGACCTCGTCATCCAGGTCGAGTCGCCGAAGTCGGTCAGCCGAGGCTTGCAGCGGGTGGGGCGGGCCGGCCACTCGCTGGGCGAGGTGTCGCGGGGGCGGATCTTTCCCAAGTTCAGGGCGGACCTCCTGGAGTGCGCGGGGGTCGCGCGGCGGATGCGCGAGGGGGCGATCGAGGAGACGGTC
>DASWMG010000202.1:0-6579 GCA_036399875.1 Solirubrobacterales bacterium | reverse complement strand
CCAAGCGGTCGTCCGTGACGTTCGCGGCGCCTTCAACCTCGCCGCCGAGCCGGTGCTCGACCCCGAGCGGCTCTCCGAGGCGCTCGGCGCCCGCCCGGTCGACGTGGCGCCGCGGGTCGCCCGCGCCCTCGTCGACTGGAGCTGGAAGCTCCGCCTGCAGCCCTCGCCGCCGGGCTGGCTCGACATGGCGCTGAAGGTCCCGCTCCTGGACAGCACGCGCGCCCGCGAGGAGCTGGGCTGGAAGCCGCGGGTGGACGCGGTCGAGGCGCTGCTCGAGCTGCTCGAGGGGATGCGCCGCGGGCAGGGGATCGAGACGCCGCCGCTCGATCGCGAGACCGGCGGTCCCGCTCGCCTCGGCGAGCTGCGCACCGGAGTCGGCGCCCGGCAGTGAAGCGAGGGCGACTCTCGCTCAGCCGCGCAGCGCGTCGAGCGCCGCGTCGCGCTGTTCGTGCAGTGAGATCGAGGATTCGACGCCGGTGATTTTGAGCAGGCGGCGAACCTGGTGGTTGACGCAGCAGAGGATGAATTTGCCCTTGCCGCCGTTGCCGGCGTCGCGGTCGAGCCGCTGCCAGGTGCGCACGATCAGCGCGATTCCGGTCGAGTCGATGAATTCGCAGTCGGAGAGGTCCAGCATCACCGCCGCTTCCTCGTCCGTCAACGCGGTCTCGAGCGCCTGCTCCAGCTCGGGCGCGGTATTCATGTCGAGCTCGCCGTGGACCGTGAAGACGCGAATCCCTTCGTCGATCTCCTCGGTCTGGACGTCAAAGGGCGCCGGACTCACGGGGGCGATGCTATCGAACGGACGCCTTGACGGTGGCCGGTTTCACGCCGAGACGGCAGGGGTAACGATGGGTCGAACGCTGGGCGATTATGCTCGGCGCCGCGGGAGCCTCTCCCTGCGGGGAATTTACGTCCATGGCCAATAGCCCGACGACCAGCGACAAGCCCAAGGGGCTGCAAATGATGCTGCCCGCCAAGGCGGAGAACGTCGCCGTTATACGGCACGCCCTCGCCGGTCTCGCCGAGGAGATCGGCATGGACGAACCGGGCCTCGCCGACCTGAAGACCGTCGTCACCGAGGCCTGCATGAACGTGGTCGTGCACGCCTACCCCGGCGAGCCGGGCCCGCTCAGCGTCGAAGCGACTCCCGACAGCGACGGGCTCACCGTCGTCGTCCGCGACAAGGGCTCGGGGATGCGGCCGCAGGCCGAGGTGAAGCCGAACCAGCCGAGCCTTCGCCTCGGCCTCTCGCTGATCGCGGCGCTCTCGAGCAGCTTCGCGATCTCCGGCGGGCTCGACCAGGGCACCGAGGTGACGATGCGGCTGCCGCTCAAGGGCGGCGGCGCCGACGGCCGCGGCGACCTCGTCTCGCTGGAATCGCGTGGGGCCGACACGACCGAGCTGGTCACCGACCGGCCGGAGCTGCTCGCCCCCGTGCTCACCCGCATGGTCAGCGCCCTCGCCGCCCGTCGCGACCTCTCGATCGACCGCGTCTCCGACGCCGTCCTGGTCACCGACGCGATCGCCGAGGCGGCGCCCTCCCGCTTCAGCGACGGTCGTGTGCGGCTGGGGCTCGACGACCGCGAAGGGGCGATCGAGCTGCGGCTGGGGCCGATGGACCCCGGTGCCGCCGACGACATCCGCAAGGAGCTCGAAGTGCCCGACGTGGGCGGCTCGCTGGAGGCGCTCGCCGACGACCTCACCGTCGATCAGTCCGGCGACGGCGAGTACCTCGTCATTCGGTTTGCTGCTGCTCCCTGATCTGCTCGCGGATACGGGCCAGGGCGCGGCGCAGGATGCGCGAGACGTGCATCTGCGAGTGACCGATCCGCTCGGCGATCTGCGACTGCGTCATGTCCTCGGCGAAGCGCAGTTTGAGCACCAGCCGCTCGCGCTCGTCTAGGTAGGGGAGGGCGGCGTCGAGCGCGATCCGGCCCTCGACCAGCTCGAACCCCTCATCCTCTGAGCCGACCCACTCGGCGGGGGGAGCCTCGTCGCCGTCTTCGGTGCCGGCCGGCCGGTCGAGCGAGAGCGGCCGCCTGTTGTGGTTGGCCTCGAGCACTTCGAGCACGTCGGTCTGCTCGACCTCGAGCCGGTCGGCGATCTCGGCCACCGAGGGCGAGCGCTGCAGCTCCTTGGTCAGCTCGGTGATCGCTTTGTCGACTTCGGCCATCAGGTCGTGCAGGCCGCGCGGCACCCGCACCGTCCAAACCCGGTCGCGGAAGTGGCGTTTCAGCTCGCCCAGGATGGTCGGCGAGGCGAAGGCGGTGAAGGGGATCTCGCGCTCGGGGTCGAAGCGGTCGATCGCGTTGATCAGGCCGAGGTTGGCGACCTGGAGCAGATCGTCGAACGACTCGCTGGCGCCGCGGTAGCGCAGGGCGAGCCGCTTGGCGAAGGCGAGGTTGCGTCGCACCAGCTCCTCGCGGATCGCCGGATCGCGCGTCTTGGCGAAGCGGCGCCACAGCTCGGCTTCGCCGGCAAGGCGCTCGCCCGTCCCCGGGCCTGGGGTTGGCTCTATCTCCTCGCTGGGCGGCTGGGCTGGCATCGGTGAGCAGCTGGACGGTACCTGTATTGGCAATACCGCCCTGGAGCCATAACGGGCCGTGCGGCGATCTATAAGTCCGTTCCCTGCGGACGGAGAACCGATACCCGGCGAGCCCGCGGCGAAAACGCGGCGCCCACGCGGGTTTCGCCAGTCCCCACTAGGCTCCAAGCGACTTCGAAATCGACAAGAGGAGACACCAAGATGGCTTTCTCGGTTCCCGATCTGGCCTACCCCTACGACGCGCTGGAGCCCCACATCGACGAGGCGACGATGCGCGTCCACCACGACAAGCACCACCAGGCCTACGTCGACAAAGCCAACGACGCGCTGGCGGGGACGGAATGGGCGGACCGCGACGTCGAGGACGTCCTTCAGAACCTCTCCAGCCTGCCGCAGGACAAGCAGGGCCCCGTCCGCAACAACGCCGGCGGCCATTACAACCACACCCTCTTCTGGCAGATGCTCAGCCCCGACGGCGGCGGCGCCCCGAGCGGCGACCTGGCGTCCGCGATCGACGAGAAGTGGGGCTCCCTGGACTCCTTCAAGGACGAGTTCAAAGCGGCCGGCATCGCCCGCTTCGGCTCCGGCTGGGCCTGGCTGGTCAAGGACGACTCGGGCCTGGCGATCGTCTCGACCCCGAACCAGGACTCGCCGATCTCCGACGGCAAGACGGCGCTGCTCGGCTGCGACGTCTGGGAGCACGCCTACTACCTCAAGTACCAGAACAAGCGCCCGGAATACATCGACGCCTTCTGGAACGTCGTCAACTGGGACTACGTGGCCCAGCGCTACGCGGGGTAGCGCTACGCGGGGTAGCGCGACGGCGAGCCTGCGCCGTCAGGCGGCAGATGCTCTACTTAACTTGAGCATTTGCCGCCAATCCCTATCCCTTCTCTGTCCCGTTCGGGACAGGCGCCGGAGCGGCTCCGGCGCTCAAGCGGATAGGAAGGAACGAACATGAACGGCAAGCTCAGGACTCTGGGCCTCGGCCTGCTGGCGACGATGGCGGTCTCCGCCCTCGGCGTCGGCAGCGCCTCGGCCGAATACAGCGGGCATTTCGTGATCGACGGCACGCACGCGACCGTGATCGGAAGCGAGACCGCGACCCACAGGACCCGGTTCACGCTGGCCGGGCTCGAAGGGTGGATCGAGTGCGAAAAAGCCTCCTACTCGGGCCTGATCGGCGCGGCCACAGTGGGCGGGTTCACGGTCACGCCTAAATACGAAGGATGCAAGACAGGGGGCACCGCGGTCGCCGTGAGCATCACACCCAACGGCTGCACCTACACATTCAAGAGCACGGCGAAAGTGCACGCCACATTCCTGTTCCTGTGCGGAGAAAAACCGCTCGAAATCCACCACCCCAACTGCACAGTCACAATCCCCCAGCAACAGCAGCCCGCGAGCGGGGTCAGCTACACCACACTGCTGGAAAACGGCAAGCACGCCCTCACAGCCACGCTCACACTCTCGAACATCGAAGCCCAGTACCACGGGGGCGCCTGCATATTCCTCGGCACAAACCAGAAAGTCGCGATGTCCGGATCGCTCACACTCAGGGCAACCGACACAGCTGGAGCCGCCGTCAACCTCACAAACACATAGGCCAGCGCCGTGAAGAGCGACAGCTAGGCGCTGACAGCCGGCCGCGCGGCCTCGGGCAGGTCGCGCGGCCCGGCGCCTTCCTTCGGCGGCACCTTGCTCATCGCGTGCTCGGCGAGGGCGGTGATCGTCAGCGAGGGATTGACGCCGACGTTGGCCGGGACCGCGGCGCCGTCGCAGACCAGCAGGTTCTCGTAGCCGAAGATGCGCTGATCGGCGTCGACCACCCCGTCCTCCGGTCCGTGCCCGATTACGGCGCCGCCGAGGATGTGGGCCGTGGTGGGGATGTTGAAGAGCGCCTCGGTCAGCGAGCTCTGGGCGACGCCGCCGGTCCGCTCGGCCAGCCATTCCGCCGCCTCGTTGGCGACCGGGATGAAGGTCGGGTTCGGCTTCTCGGGGTCCTGCTCGGTCTGCAGCCAGACCTCGCCCGAGCGTTTGAGCTTCGGCCGCAGCGCGATCGCGTTGTCGAGCGTCTGCATCACGAGCAGGATGATCGTGCGGCGCGACCAGTCCCCCGGCCACAGCGTCTTGGCGAATTTCACCGGGTGGCGGAGGATCTGGCCGAGCAGCTTCAGCGGCCGGGTGACGCGGGTACCGTCGCCGACCAGCAGCGTGTAGAGGGTGCTCATCGAGTCGCCGGCATGGCC
This sequence comes from Solirubrobacterales bacterium, assembly GCA_036399875.1. Lineage (GTDB taxonomy): Bacteria > Actinomycetota > Thermoleophilia > Solirubrobacterales > 70-9 > VRUE01. Next base: position 1,785 of record DASWMG010000202.1, on the reverse strand, counting down.
GTAGCTGACCGTCTCGATGTGCGTGTGGGGGTCGGGGTAGATGCTGGAGCTGATCGCGACCCGCTTGGTGAGGTCGCCGGGGTAGTCCTCCGGCACGGTGACGGCGAGGATCATCTCGCTGTTGGTGCGGACCAGCTCGCCGAGGCGGTCGGAAATTTTCGGCAGCGACCCGCCAAGGCGGCAGCGTTGCAGCAGCTTGTTGGTGCCGAGCGCGCCAGCGGCGACGACCACGCCGCGCGCGGTGATCGTGCGACGGGCGCGGCCGCGCAGCATGCCGGAGCGCTCGCTGGTGACCGCGTACCCCTCGCTGCCGTCGGCCGCGCCGAGCGGCCGGATCTCGGTGACGAGGCGGTCCGGCATGACCTGGGCGCCCTCGCGCTCGGCGAACCACAGGTAGTTCTTGACCAGGGTGTTCTTGGCGCCGACCGGGCAGCCGACCATGCAGCGCCCGCAGTGGGTGCAGCCGGTCCGTTCGGGCCCCTCGCCGCCGAAGTAGGGGTCGGCGACGGTTTTGCCGGCCTCGCCGAGGAAGACCCCGATCGGGGTCTTGGTGTAGGTGTCGCCGACGCCGATCTCCTCGCCGTACTCGCGCAGCAGCTGGTCGGCGTCGTCGTCGTTCTCGTGCACTACGACGCCGAGCATCCGCTGGGCGGTCTCGTAGTGGGGGGCGAGGGCGCGCTGCCAGTCCTCGAGGTCGCTCCACTGCGGGTCCTTGAAGAAGGGCTCCGGCGGGACGTAGAGCGTGTTCGCGTAGCCGAGGCTGCCGCCGCCGACGCCCGAGCCGCTGACCACCGCGACGTCCTTGAAGGTGCTGAGCCGGAAGATGCCGCGCAGGCCCAGGCGCGGCGCCCAGAAGTAGCGGCGCAGGTCCCAGGTCGACTTCGGGAAGTCCTTGTCGCCGAAGCGCTTGCCGCACTCGATCACGGCGACCGAGTAGCCCTTTTCGGCGAGCCTCAAGGCTGAAACAGAGCCTCCGAAACCAGAGCCCACAACCACCCAGTCGAAGTCGTAGGTCACGGCCGGGTTGCCTCTGGCCTCAAGCCTCGCCGGGCTCGAGCGGGCGGAAGTCGCTGGTCCGCGCCCCGCAGACCGGGCAGAACCAGTCCTTGGGGATGTCCTCGAAGGCGGTTCCGGGCGGGATGCCGCCGTCGGGATCGCCGACCTGGGGGTCGTAGATGAACCCGCAGCTCTCGCAGATCCAGAGGGTCGCTTCCTTGGTTGCCTCCATGGTCACAGGTTAAGCGAGTCAGTCTTTGTCGAAGCTGACCGCGACCGGCTCCCGCTGGGTGGCGTCCTCGATCTCGAAGAACTCCCGCTTCTCGAAGTTGCCCTGGCTGGCGATGATCGAGCCGGGGAACTGTTCGATGGCCGTGTTGTAGGCCTGCACGTTGGAGTTGTAGATGCGGCGCGCTGCCTGAATTTCGTCCTCGAGCTGGGTCAGGTTGCGGGTGAGCTGCTGGAAGTTCTCGGTGGCCCGGAGCTGGGGGTAGTTCTCGGCGACGGCGCGCAGGTCGGTGAGGGCGCCGGTCAGCTGCTGCTCGGCCTGGGCGGTCTCGCCGACGCTCCGCGCCGACATCGCGTCGGCCCTCGCCCGCGTCGCCTTCTCGAAGACCTCGCTCTCGTGGGAGGCGTAGCCCTTGACGGTCTCGACCAGGTTCGGCACCAGATCGTGGCGGCGCTTGAGCTGGATGTCGATCCCGCTCCACGACTCGTCGACTCGATTGCGCGCGGCGATGATCGCGTTGCGCTTGCTTACGTAATAGAGGACCGCGATGACGACGATCG
>DASWMG010000201.1:0-2816 GCA_036399875.1 Solirubrobacterales bacterium | reverse complement strand
GAGAAGACCGCGACCGCAGGACGGTGGCGGGCCAGCGTGACCGGATCCGCCGCGCTGCCGTCGAGCAGGTGGCGGCGGCCGTCCTGGCGGCTGACCGAGGCGAGCAGCCGGCGCTCGATCCCGTTCTCGTCGCGGACGGTCGCCTCGGCGCGGGCGAGCTGGCCGCCGAACGGGATCAGCTCGCGACGGTCCGAGGTGCGAAAGGAACGCCCGGTGAGGGCGAAGTAGAGCGCCTCGAGCAGGTTCGTCTTACCGGCGCCGTTCGGACCGACCAGGCTGACGATCCCGGGCCCGATCTCCAGCCTCGCCTCGGCCAAGCTCCGCAGCGGTCTCGCTTCTGCGGAGACGACCAGCATCGGCGCCTACACGTTGAGGCGGATCGGCATCACCAGGTAGCGGAAGTCTTCGTTGTCGACCGGCTGCAGCAGCCCCGGCCGCAGCGGTGAGATCAGCCGCAGCATCACCTCGTCGCCCTCGATGGTCTCGATCCCGTCGCGGAGGAACTCCGGGTTGAAGCCGATCTCGAGCGGCTCGCCCTCGAAGGAGGCCGGCATCGACTCTTCGGCGTCGCCGACGTCGGGCGTCGATGCCGACACCTTCAGCTCACCCGGCGAGAAGGAGAGGCGCAGGGGCGCGTTGCGCTGCGCCAGCTGACTCACCCGCCGGGCCACCTCGAGGAACTCGCCGCGAGGAAGGCGGACGTCGTGATCGTAGGACTCCGGCAGGAGTTGTCGAAAGTTGGGGAACTGACCGTCGATCAGCCTCGTGTTGAGGACGACCGCCCCTGCCGTGAAAACGGCCTGGTTCGGCAGCAGCCTCACGCCGACCTCCTCGACCTCGCCCGTGCCGACGATTCGGCCCAGCTCGCGCAGCGCCCTGGCCGGGATGTTCGCCTCGAGCTCGCCGCCGATCCCCTGCTGGAGCTCGGTCCGCTTCACCGCGAGGCGGTAGGAGTCGGTGGCGACCATCGTCATCTCCTCGCCGGCGGCGGTCACGAAGACCCCGGTCAGCACGGGGCGCATGTCGTCGCGCGAGGCGGCGCGGGCGACCAGGTCCACGGTGTCGGCCAGCGCCTGGGCCGGGATCTTCAGCGGCTCGCCGTCCTCGGCGGGGAGCGAGGGGAAGTCGTCGGCCGGAAGCACCCGCACGTGGAAGCTGGAGCCGCCGCTGCGGATCTCGACGTCGCGCTGCGAGTCGCGCGACTCGATCTGCACCGTGGCGTCGCCGAGCGAGCGGGCGAGGTCGGCGAGGAGGCGGCCGGGCAGGAGAACCGCGCCGGGCTCCTCGACCTGGGCGTCAAGCGCGGTCCGCAATCCCATCTCGCCATCGGTGGCGGCCAGCTCGACGCCGTTCTCAGAAGCGGTGAGGAGGATGCCCGAGAGCGCCTGGGTCACAGCGCGCGTCGAGACGGCTCGGGAGACGATCGAGAGCTTGGAGACGAGCTCCTCGCGATTGGTTGACAGCTTCAAGTGAAGTTTCCCTTTTCGAGTTGGATCAGTGTCTGTGGAAACAGCGGGCGAGGCGGAGGATTTGGCCTCGCGATTGGGATTGCTGGTTGTGGACGCCGCTGTGGGAAAGCACTGATTCTTACAGCGGCTCCGGACCCTCAGGCCGAGCCTGGGGAACCGTTGTGGATTGCGTCGCGCAGCTCGCAGACTTGGGCGGCAAGCTGGGGGTCGCCGGCGACGTTCGACTCTGCTCGGCGAAGTGCGTTGAGGACGGTGGAGTGGTCGCGGCCACCGTAGAGGCGGCCGATCTGGGGCAGCGAGAGGTCGGTCAGCTCGCGGGTGAGCAACATCGCCACCTGGCGGGCGCGAAGCGGCGTTGCGGCGCGGGTAGCGCCGACCAGCTCGCTACGGGAGATGCCGAAGGCGACGGCGACCTGGCGCTGGATCTCTTCGACGGTGGTCGGTTCGGCGGAGCTGGTGTGAGGGATCAGCTCGGCGATCAGCTCGGCGCTGAGCGGCCGAGCGGTGAGGGAGGCGTGGGCGACGGCCCGGGTGAGAGCGCCGTGCAGGCGCCTCACGTTGGCGTCGATCCGGCGAGCCAGCTCGGCGAGCGCGTCGCGGTGCTCCTCGCCGACGCCGGCCTCGCGCGCCAGCCGCCGCAGCACGGTCAGCCTGGTCGCCAAATCGGGGCGCTCGACCGAGACGGCGAGTCCCCACTCGAAGCGGTCGCGAAGGCGGGAGGCAAGCGCCTGCAGCTCGCTCGGCAGCCGGTCGGCGGAGAGGATCAGCTGGCTCCCGCCCTCATAGAGGGCGTTGAAGGTGTGGAAGAACTCCTCCTCGGTGTGCTGCTTGCCCTCGAGGAACTGGACGTCGTCGACGAGGAGGACGTCGAGGTCGCGGTAACGGCGCTTGAACTCCTCGGTGCCGCTCGACCGCAGCGCGGCGACGAACTCGTTGGTGAAGCGCTCGGCGGTCGTGTATCGCACGCTGAGGCCGGGCGCGTTGTCGCGCAGGTAGTGCGCGATCGCGACCAGCAGGTGGGTCTTGCCGAGGCCCGGCGGCCCGTGCAGGAAGAGCGGGTTGTAGGCCTCGGAGGGAGCCTCCGCGACCGCGAGCGCCGCGGCGTGGGCGACGCGGTTGCCCTCGCCGATCACGAAGCGGTCGAAGGTGTAGCTCGGGTTCAGATCCAGCTCCTCCTCGGCGCCACCTGCCTCTCCGACGCTCTCGTCCTCCTCGGCGAAGGCGACCGAGCGGGGACCGTCCTCGAGGGCGGCCAGGGCGCCCTCGATCAGCGAGGAGTAACGGCGCTCCGCCCAGACCCGGATTCCCGGCGCGGCGGTGAGGTAGAGCGTGTCGCCCTGGACCCCG
>DASWMG010000200.1:0-4532 GCA_036399875.1 Solirubrobacterales bacterium | reverse complement strand
CGTTGACCTCGTCGCAGCGCTCCTCCAGCCATTTGGTCTGCTCGGGCCTGACCGTCAGCTTTCCCTCGCGGCTGCCGGGCGGCAGGCAGAGATCGGCGCCGAGGTCGAAGAGGTCGTTCTGGACGCGGCGCAACCACTCGTGGAAGCGGTCGGGCATCTCGCTCGCCAGCGCGAGCGCCATCCCGATCTGGGCGTTGAGCTCGTCGACGGTTCCGTAGGCCTCGATCCGCGGGTCGGTCTTCGCCACCCGGCTCATGTCGCCGAGGTGCGTTTCGCCGCCGTCGCCGAGCCGGGTGTAGATGCGGGTGAGGTTGATCCGTCCCACGTCGCTCAGCCTGCCAGATCGAGGTCGCCGCGGCGCTCGACCCGCTGTCCCGGGCCGAGGTGTTCGAGCGCCGCGGCAAGGCGGGTGCCGTCGGGCAGCGCCAGGTCGGGGTCGAGCTCCAGCAGCGGTGCCAGCACGAAGCGGCGCGACGTGACCTCGGCATGCGGCAGGGCGAGGCGCTCGCCCTCCAGCTCAAGGTCGCCGAGCAGCAGCAGGTCGATGTCGAGGGGGCGCGGACTGTGGCGCGAGGACTCCATCATCCGGCCCTGCTCCACCTCGATCGCCTTGCAGACTTCGAGCAGCGCCTGCGGCTCGAGGTCGGTGCGGACGCGGATGGCGGCGTTGAGGAAGTCGGGCTGGTCGAGGATCTCGCCGACCGGCTCGGTCTCGTAGGCGGAGGAGACCGCCTCGACCTCGACGCCGTGCTCCGGCAGCGCCGCGATCGCCGCCCGCAGGTGCCCATCGCGGTCGCCGACGTTGGAGCCGAGCCCCAGGTAGCCGACCCTCACTCTTCCCCGTTCTCTTCCTCGGCGAGGCGCTCCTGGGTCACCTCGACGGCAACCTCCTGGATCGCCAGCGGCAGCGGCGGCTCCGGCTTCGCCGCCCGCACGCGCACCGATTCGCAGCCGTAGCGCTCCATCAGCCGCTCGCCGACTACCTGGGCGAGCCGCTCCAGCGTGCGGTAGCTGCGCTCGGTCGCGGCGAGGGCGACGATGTCGCAGACCTCGCCGTAGTCGATCGTGTCCTCGACGCGGTCGGTGAGGACAGCGTCGCAGTCGGGGACGTCGAAGGAGAGGTCGAACTCGAGGCGCTGCCCCACCTCCTGCTCGGCGTCGCTGACGCCGTGGTGGGTGTAGATGGACAACGCGCGCAGGTCGATCTCGACCCGCGATTCGATTCCGTTCCCTTGCGACTCGTCCATGGCGACAGTGTTCCCGCTCCGCCGAGAACCTATCCCAGGATCGCCGCCGCCACAGCGAGCGCCTGGCGGCAGGCGGCGACATCGTGCACACGCAGCACCTCGGCGCCGCGCTCGGCGGCGAGCACCGAGGAGGCGATCGTGCCGCCGAGACGGTCGCCGACCTCGGAGCCGTCGATCTTGCCGATGAAGCTCTTGCGCGAGGTGCCGACCACGAGCGGGCGACCCAGCTCGCGCAGCTCGCCGAGCCGCCGCAGGAGCTCCAGGTTGTGGTCGAGGGTCTTGCCGAACCCGATCCCCGGGTCGAGCCAGATCCGCTCCTCGCGGACGCCGGCGGCGACGGCCACTTCGGTGCGCTCGGCGAGGAACGCCTTGACGTCGGCGACCACGTCGTCGTAGCGCGGGTCCGCCTGCATGATCCGCGGGTCGCCCTGCATGTGCATGAGCACGATCCCGGCCCCCCGGGCACCAACCAGCGCCGCGATCTCGGGCTCCCCCCGCAGTGCCGTCACGTCGTTGACGATCGACGCCCCCGCGTCGAGCGCCGCCTCGGCAACCGCCAGCTTCGAAGTGTCGATCGAGACCCGGTGGCCGGCCGCCGCCAGCGCTCGCACAACCGGCTCCGTCCGCGCCACCTCCTCCTCAGCGTCCACCGCCTCCGCCCCAGGCCGAGTCGATTCGCCCCCCACATCGAGGATGTCGGCCCCCTCCCGAGCCAGCTCTTCCCCATGAGCGACAGCCGCCTCCGCATCGAGAAAAAGTCCCCCGTCGGAAAACGAGTCCGGCGTCACGTTGACCACGCCCATCAGCTTCGGCTTCATGAGCGCAGTATCGCCGGGTTATCAATGCGGATGGAGGGCCGGTCGGACCTCTCTCGCCGGCGCCTCTAACCGGCACCGCGGAGTGATTCTTGCCCGAAGGGCTCTCCATCAGTCCCGCCGCAGGCGGGACTTAGGCGCCGCCGAGAGAGGTCCGACCGGCCCTAAGCCGGTTCAGACCCAGCGAATCCAGGCCGTGGCCGCGGACTAGGCCGCGGCGCCTTGCCGCGCTCGGGCCGCGCCGGCTCGGCCGGCGGCTCCAGCGGCTCGGACTCCTCCTCGTCGGCAAAGACCTCCTCCTCGGGCTTGCCGTCGAGCAGCGCCACGAACTGCTCGGCGTCGATCGTCTCGCGCTCGAGCAGGATGTGTGAGATCCGGTCGAGCTCCTCGCGCTTTTCGTTGAGGATGTCCTTCGCGGTCTGGTGGGCGGACTCGACGATGCGACGGATCTCGTCGTCGATCTCGCGGGCGATCTCGTCCGAGTAGTCGGGCTCTGCCGAGAACTCGCGGCCGAGGAACGGCTGCCCCCGGTCGTGGCCGAAGACGCGTGGCCCCAGCCGCTCCGACATGCCGAAGCGCATCACCATCTGCTTGGCCGTCTCGGTCACCTTTTCGAGGTCGTTGGAGGCGCCGGTGGTGATCTCGCCGAAGACGATCTCCTCGGCGGCACGACCCCCCAGCGTCATCGCCATCGTGTCGGTCAGCTCGGCGCGGCTGGTCAGGAACTTGTCCTCCGTCGGCAGGCTGATCGTGTAGCCGAGCGCCTGGCCGCGGCTGATGATCGAGATCTTGTGGACCGGGTCGCAGTTGGGCAGCAGGTGACCGACGATCGCGTGACCGAGCTCGTGGAAGGCGGTGATCAGGCGCTCCTTCTCGCTCATCACCCGGGTCTTCTTCTCGGGGCCGGCGATCACGCGCATGATCCCCTCCTCGAGCTCGTGCATCGAGATCTCGCGCTTGCCTTGGCGCGCGGTCAATAGCGCTGCCTCGTTGATCAGGTTGGCGAGATCGGCGCCGGTGAAGCCGGGCGTCTGGCCGGCCAGCGCGTCGAGGTCGATCTGCTTGCCGAGCGGCTTGCCGCGGGTGTGGACTTCGAGGATCTTCTTGCGCCCCTTGCGGTCGGGACGGTCGACGACCACCTGGCGGTCGAAGCGGCCGGGCCGCAGCAGCGCCGGGTCGAGGATGTCGGGCCGGTTGGTGGCGGCGATCAGGATGATGTTGTCTTTCATCTCGAAGCCGTCCATCTCGACGAGGAGCTGGTTGAGCGTCTGCTCGCGCTCGTCGTGACCGCCGCCCATGCCGGCGCCGCGGTGGCGGCCGACGGCGTCGATCTCGTCCATGAAGATGATGCAGGGGGAGTTCTGCTTGGCCTGCTCGAAGAGGTCGCGGACGCGGCTGGCGCCGACGCCTACGAACATCTCGACGAAGTCCGAGCCGGAGATCGAGAAGAACGGCACGCCGGCCTCGCCGGCGACGGCGCGGGCGAGCAGCGTCTTGCCGGTCCCGGGCGGCCCGTAGAGGAGCACGCCCTTGGGGATGCGGGCGCCCAGCGCCTGGAATTTCTTCGGGTTCTCGAGGAACTCCTTGATCTCGTGCAACTCCTGCACGGCCTCGTCGACGCCGGCGACGTCGCGGAAGGTGATTTTCGGCGCGTCGACCGACATCCGCTTCGCTTTCGATTTGCCGAAGTTCATGACGCGGCTTCCGCCACCCTGCATCTGGTTCATCAGGAAGATCCAGAAGCCGAAGAAGAGGACGAAGGGCAGGATCAGCGTGAGGATGTTGAGCCAACCCGAGCCGCCGCTGCCCTTGACGTCGAATTCGACGTCGTTGCGCTCGAGGAGGTTCTGGAGGCTCAGCTCGGTGTGGGGCGGATAGCCGGTCGAGTAGCTCTCGCCGTCCTCGCCTTTTTCGCCCTTCTCCTCGACGTCGAGCGTGTTGTCCTCGGTCTTGATCGTGACCTTGTCGATCTTGCCCTGGGCGATCAGTCCCGTCTTGGGGGCGATCAGCTCGTTGTAGGAGGGCGGCTCGGTGTCCGAGCCAGGGCTGATCACCCGCGTGGCGATGAAGGCCAGAATCACCACCAGCAGGATCGGGAAAGCCGCGCTCTTGAAGAAACGCCTCACGAGAAAAATCAGCGTACCAGGGGGATTTCGGCGCCTCGCACGTTTATACCGCCGCGCAGCGACCCGCTCGGGGACGGCCCGCTACTCGTCGAGCGCGGCCACGTAGTCGAGATTGCGGTGCCGCTGGGCATGGTCCAGCCCGTAGCCGATCGCGAAGCGGTTCGGGATGCGGAAGCCGACGTACCGCGGCTCCAGGTCCACGCGCAGGCGCTCCGGCTTGGTCAGCAGCGCGCACGCCTCCAGCGAGGACGGCTGACGCGCCCGAAGGTTGCGCATCAGGTACTGGAGAGTGAGGCCGGAGTCGATGATGTCCTCGACGATCAGCACGTCGCGGCCCTCGATCG
>DASWMG010000199.1:0-5378 GCA_036399875.1 Solirubrobacterales bacterium | reverse complement strand
CATCTGGTCTCGCGGGGCGTCGGGATCACCAATCTCGTGCGGCGAGCCAGCGCGCGCGCCTCCGAGCTCTCGCCCGGCGAGCTGCGCGAGGGCGGCGAGCGGCTGGTGCGGTTCGTCGCCGAGCACCGGCCCAGGGTCGTCGCGATAGCCGGGATCACCGCCTACCGCGAAGCGTTCGGCGAGCGCGGCGCGGTCCTCGGGCGGCAGCCCGAGACGCTGGAGAGCGCGAGCCGGTGGTCGGGCGCGGCGCTCTGGGTCGTCCCCAACCCGAGCGGGCTCAACGCCCACGAGACGGTGGCGACGCTTGCCGCCGCCTACGCGGCGCCGGCCGCCGAAGCAGGCATCATTGACCCTTGACGCTGCGGCCACAGGGGCCGCGCCCGCCAGCGACAAGGGAGCCCCGATGCCTGACAAGTCTTTCGCCGACGCGCTCAACGAGCAGATCGCCAACGAGTTCGCCGCCTCGCAGCAGTACGTGGCCGCCGCCGTCTTCTACGACGCCGAGACGCTTCCCCGCCTCGCGGCCTTCTTCTACCGCCAGGCGCTGGAGGAGCGCGGGCACGCGATGATGATGATCCGCTACCTGCTCGACGTCGGCGAGGAGGTGCGGATCCCGGACATCAGGTCCCACCAGACGACCTACGCGGACGGCAGCGCTCCGGTGCGGATGGCGCTCGAGCAGGAGCAGCGCGTCAGCGACGAGATCTTCGCCCTCTTCGAGCTCGCCCGCGAGCTGAAGGACTACCGCGCCGAGCAGTTCCTGCAGTGGTTCGTCAAGGAGCAGGTCGAGGAGGTGGCGCTGATGGGCGACCTGCTCAACGTGGTCGAGCGCTCGCGGGAGAACCTGCTGCTCGCCGAGGACTACATCGCGCGCGAGAAACTGGGCGAGGAGAGCGAGGACCCGACCGCGCCGCCGGCGGCGGGCGAGGGGTAGGGCCCCTGAGCGAGTCGTGAGTTAAAGGTCGCGCCGCCGCTAGGAGCGCGGGTCGTCTATCAGCAGCTCGACGTTGCGGTCGTCCGGCTGGCCTTCGCCGATCGGCGCGCCGGACTGGAGGTCGTTGAAGGACATCGTCCGGCCGGCCGAGGCCAGGTCGTTGAGGTCCATGGCGTTGGCCGGGGTTCCCGGGGGCGGCGCCACCGACTGACCGACGTGGTCGAGGATCGTGCCGAAGATAGAGAGCGTGCCGTCATGGTTGTCGAAGACCTCGAGCAGGCGGCTCTGCTGCGGCCAGTCCGCCTCCGCGGCGACGCGGATGCTCCAGAAGCCGCCGCCGGCCGGGTTGGGGAACGGGTTGACGACGTTGTCGTGGGAATGGCCGGCGACCCAGGCGATCGCGTTGGGGAACTGGTGCAGGAGGGCGACTAGGTCAGCCTCGAGGTGGATCGGCTGCGAGCTGCGCGGGTCGAGGTCGCAGCCCGGATTGACGTCGTGCCCGTGCGGGTCGGCGATCAGGCAGGGCGGCGCCAGCTCGTCGGCGGCGTCGGCCTGCAGGCTCTCCGGTGCGTGGTGGCTGAAGATCACCACCAGTTCGTCCGCGGCGGTCGCTGCTTCCAGCTCGCCGCGTAGCCATTCGAACTGCGGGTGGTCGATGTTGCCCTCGGAGGTGGTGTTGCCGGTCGGGGTCCCGATCGTGCCGGCCTCGGCGACCGTGTCGAGGGAGATAAAGCGCGTCCCCGGCGCCGGATTCCAGGCGTAGTAGCCGGCGGCGCCTTTGGAGGCGCTCTCCTCGGCCGGGTCGACGAAATCGAATCCGTGGCCGTCGCTCTGCGTCCCCGCCTTGAAGACGTCCTTGTACTGCTTCTTGGAGACGTACTGCCGTTTCGGGTCGCCGGGCACGACCATCACGTTCTGGGGGCTCGTCGCCAGCGTGCTGAGGAGGCTGGTCGGGTTGAGCAGCGAGGCGAGCAGCGCCGACGCGTTTTCAGGGTTCGAGACCGGTCCGATCGGCTTCAGGCAGCCCGTCGCGACCTGCTCGTACTCGCGGTTGGCGGCGGCGTTGCCCTGCACGAGGGCGTCGTGGTTGCCGAAGGTCATGTAGGAGGGCACGTCGAGGCCGGCGGCCGTGAAGGGCTGCTGCGCGCGGTCGAGCAGCCCCGGGTATTTCGGCCAGGCCGCGTGCGGCCCCGCCGGCTGGTTGGGGTCGTAGAACTCGGGATAGGGACCCTCGACGTAGTCGTGGTAGTCCTGGACGCCGGTGTAGCGGGCCGCCTCGCCGCCGCCCGGCACGAGCAGGGTGGGGCAGAGGGGGTGGGAGTAGCTGAATTTGCTGACGCCGCTGTTGGGGTCGAGGGTGCCGCCCTCCAGCAGGGTCCGCACCCAGAGCGTCTCGTTCAGCTGCTGGCTGTCGGCCGCGTCGCCCGTGTTGATCGTGAATTCCATCGCGCTGCGCGAGCCGTCGCCGGCGGGCACCGGGCTGGCCGCCGTGAAGCGGTTGAGCTGGCGGATCGCCGCGTCGTCGATCTGCGGCTCGAGCGCCTCCCAGGGGCGCCAGGCAGCGCCGAAGGGGAGGCTGAGCGGCGTCGAGAACGGGTCGAGGACCTCGACCCGGGCTGGCGACTCCTCGTCGGCGAGCTGGAAGTCGGAGAGTTGGCCGAAGTAGACGACGGACGTGCGCGCGGCGTCGCGACCGGCGCCGGCAGGCGCCAGATCTTCGCGCACGACGTAGGGCTCTCCGGCGCCGAGCTGGAGGAAGCGGTAGGCGTCCGGGGCGCCCGGCACGACCCGTTGCTGCAGCGTCGACTGCCCTTCGGTGTCGGAGACGGCCGCGACCGCCCCGCTGGCGCCGACGCATCCGGCGAGCACCGTCGCCAGGACCGCGACCTTCGTTCCCGCCACTCGCAGCATCGCCGCCTCCCAATCGCTCAAGATTCGTTAACCGTAGGAGGCTACCAAAAAAACAGTATGAACCTCGGTCGGTCGATCAGGGCGCCGGAGTGCGCTCCTCGCGGTAGAGCCGCAGGGCGAACTCCCCGGCGGGGTGCGCTCGCAGGGCGCGGACGGTCGGCGCCACGGAGGAAAGGGCATCGGGAGTGGGCATCGGCACCGGGAAGCCGTGCTCGGGGAGGATCGCGGGCGACGCCATCGCGGCGAAGGCGATGTCCGCGGCGCTCAGCGCGTCACCGAAGAGGAAGCGCCGGCCGTCGAGGCGCGCGGCGATCTCGTCGAAGATCTCGCCGACCCGGACGGGGACGCCTTCGAGCGGCGCGTCCCCGAGCTTCATCCGGCGACGGATCGCCGGCTTGGCGATGCGCAGGAGGTATGGCTGCGCTCGGCGCTGGGTTGAGGGCAGGCCGTGTCCCCAGTGGCGGTCGGCGAGCGCGAGGTCGTCGATCAGGTGCGTCCAGGCGATTCGGCGGCTTTCCGGTCCCAGTTCGTCGACCAGTCGCATCATCAGGCGACGGGCCTCCTCGCCGTCGGCTCCGCTCGGGAACAGCTCGGCGGTCTCGGAGCGGCGGTCCGCCCATTCGACGATCTGCGGAGATTCGGGGACGATTTCCGCGCCGCATACGAGCACCGGCGTGGTCCCCTTGCCGCCCGCCCGCCGCGAGGCGATCGTGTGCCAGATCAGCGCCTGCGGTTCCTCGCGGTAGGCGATGCCGCAGCGCTCCAGGCTCCACCGGGCCAGCTCGTTGTAGGGGCTGATCTGGAGCGTGATCAGGCGAGGCTCGGCGTTCTCCATGGGGGAAACCGTAGTCGCCCGGCTGGCCAGCAGCCAGCCGGGCGCGATCGGTCTGTTGAGAGACCGCTAGTAGCCGAGGGTGTTCCAGGCCACTTCGGCGATCAGAGCCTGACCGGCGACGCTGGGGTGGAAGTAGTCGGCGGTCGAGACGTGTTCGGTTTTGAATTTCGTGTTGAAGCCGGCGCCGCCGTCGTACTCGCATTTGGCGTATTTGGCGCAGACCGTTTGCAGGACGGAGTTGTATTCCTGGATGCGTTTACGCACGTTTGTGCGCCGTTCCATGTCCGCCGTGGCGGTGGACGTCGGGTTGGCCAGCATCGACTCGCACATTTTGAACGTCTGCCATGCATTGACCGCCGATTTGTTTTTGTAGAAGAGTTCCCAGAGCTGGTAGATGTCCGGGACCGAGCCCACTTTGATGTCGGCGTTCGGTAGGCCCGAGGTGAGCGTCGCCATCGCTTTTTCGAAGTTCGCCTGGTAGGACGAGACTTCGGTCATCACGCCGCTGGAGCCGCCGCAGGCGTCGTTGGCGCCCATCAGGATCGTCACCGCTTCCACGTTGCGGCCGACCGCGGTCGTCGCCTGGCCAGGCAGGTCGACCATCTTTGCGCCGCTGACCGCGTCGTTGTAGCGGGTCACCGGTCCGAAGGCCGTGAGCCGGGTGTAGACGCTGTTGACGCTGCTGTTGCTGCCGGTCGCCCACGAGTTGCTGAGCGCGCAGTCGGTCCAGTAGAACGGACATGCCGTGTTGAAGGCGCGGGTGATCGAGTCGCCCAGCGCGTCGAAAGAGCTCGGTGCGGCCTGGGCCGATGAAGCGCCAAAGGTGGGCACCGCCAGCAGCGCCGCGATCAGGACAGCGGCGAAGCGCCGCCTCGGTCGTGCAGCAGACATCTGTTCCTCTCCCCTGCCCGCCACTGCGGGCGTTCGCGTGGCGGCCTCCGCGCCTCCCAACCGCTCAGGATTACCTTAGTGGGGAAATATGAATCTTCTGTGAAGGGGCGGAGAGTCAGGAACGGATGTTTTTGGGGCCTATAACCCCCAAAAAGTTCCGTCGAGCTCATCCATAAGGAGATTGTTCCCGCGCGGTCGCTATTACTTCGCGGGCCTTGCCCGCACTGAGCCCGAGGCCGCTGCTGGACCACCTGGTCAACCACCCCTGGTTGATCGGCGATCCCGACACCCCCGGGCGCAAGCTCGGGGACAGGGCTCGCCGCCTGGCCGTCACCGCGATCGTCATGGCCAACGCGGTCGGGGCGCTGGTCGTGATCGCCTTCGCCGTCGTCGTCCTGCCCAAGCCCGAGGGGCTCGACCGCGACCAGACGGTCTTCGCCAACCTCGTCCTCGCGGTTGCCTACCTGGCCGTGGCGATCGCCCTCGGCGTGAGGTGGGGGAGGCGGTTGGTGGAGGGCGGCGAGCGCGGCATCAGGTCCTGGCTCGATCCCGACCGGCCGCCCGACGAGGCAGAGAAGCTGCGGGTGCTGCGGGCGCCGCTGCGGGTGCTCGCGGTCGCGGCGGCGCTCTGGGGCGTCGCGGTCGTCGCCTTCGCGCTCCTCAACCTGCTCTTCGACCCGCTGCTCGCGCTCGGCGTCGGGCTCACCGTCGCCCTCGGGGGCGTCACGACCTGCGCGGTCGCCTACCTCTTGACCGAGCTGGCGCTGCGGCCGGTCGCCTCGCGGGCGCTCGCCAGCGGCGCGCCGC
>DASWMG010000198.1:0-8952 GCA_036399875.1 Solirubrobacterales bacterium | reverse complement strand
CGCCGCCAGGTGGCCCGGGCCCGGGCCGGCCTCGTTCGCCTCGGCGTCGGCCGGGGCGATCGCGTCGTGGCCTACCTGCCGAACATCCCCGAGACGGTCGCCGCCTTCCTCGCCACCGCCAGCATCGGCGCGACCTGGTCGAGTTGCTCGCCCGACTTCGGCCCGGGCAGCGTGATCGACCGTTTCGCCCAGATCGAGCCGAAGGTCCTGTTCGCGGTCGACGGGTACCGCTACGGCGGCAAGGACTTCGACCGCCGCGACGTCGTCGCCGAGCTGCAGGCGGCGATGCCGAGCCTCCTGCGCACGATCGTCCTGCCCTACCTCGACCCCGAGCCCGACCTCTCCCCCCTTCGCGACGCGGTCCGCTGGGACGAGCTGCTCGGCTCCGGCGAGGGCGCCGAGCCGAGCTTCGAGCGCGTCCCCTTCGACCACCCGCTCTGGGTGCTCTACTCGTCGGGGACGACCGGCCTGCCGAAGGCGATCGTCCAGGGCCAGGGCGGCATCCTGCTCGAGCATCTGAAGAAGCTGCACCTACACGTCGAGTCCCACCCCGGCGACCGGCTCTTCTGGTTCACGACGACCGGCTGGATGATGTGGAACTTCCTCGTCTCCGGGCTGCTGACCCGCGCCGCGATCGTCCTCTACGACGGCAGCCCCGGCCATCCCGACATGGGCGTGCTCTGGGATCTGGCCGAGCGAGCCGGCGTGACGATGTTCGGCACCAGCGCCTCCTACATCGCCGCCTGCATGAAGGCGGGCGTCGAGCCGGGCGACGGGCGCGACCTCGGGCGCCTGAAGGCGGTCGGCTCGACCGGCTCCCCCCTCTCGCCCGAGGGCTTCGACTGGGTCTACGAGCACCTGGGGTCGGAGACCTGGCTCTTCTCGACCAGCGGCGGCACCGACCTCTGCACCGCCTTCGTCGGCGGCACGCCGCTGCTGCCCGTATACCGCGGGGAGCTGCAGGCACGGGCGCTGGGCGCCGCGGTCGAGGCCTGGGACGAGGAGGGCAACGCGGTCACCGACGAGGTCGGCGAGCTGGTCGTCACCGAGCCGATGCCCTCGATGCCGGTCTTCTTCTGGGGCGACGAGGACGGCAGCCGCTACCGGGAGGCGTACTTCGAGCACTACCCGGGGGTCTGGCGGCACGGCGACTGGATCGAGATCACCTCGCGCGGCACCGCGATCATCTACGGCCGCTCCGACTCGACCATCAACCGCTCCGGGGTGCGGATGGGGACCAGCGAGATCTACCGCGCCGTGCTCGGGATCGACTCGATCCTCGACGCGCTCGTGGTCGACGTGCCGCGACCCGGCACCGAGGGCTGGATGCCGCTCTTCGTCGTCCTCCGGGAGGGCGCCGCCCTCGACGACGGGCTGCGACGGGAGATCGCGACGCGGGTGCGGGCCCAGTGCTCGCCGCGCCACGTCCCCGACGAGGTCTTCCAGATCGGCGAGGTGCCGCGCACCCTGAGCGGCAAGGCGCTCGAGGTCCCCGTCAAGCGGATCCTGATGGGCACGCCGGCCGCGCAGGCCGCGAGCCGCGAATCGCTCGCCAACCCCGAGGCGCTCGACTGGTTCGTCGAGTTCGCGGCGAAGCTGGAGAACTCGGCTTAGACCGGGACTCAGACCGGCGTGACGGGGTTGCGGCGCTCGGCGAAGTCGCGCCGCTTCGACGAAGCCGCCCCGAAGCGGCGGATCAGCTCGCTGCGCAGGTCCTCGGGCTGCACCACCGCGTCCACAACCAGCTCCGACGCGAGCCTCAGCAGATCGATGTCGGCCGCGTACTCCTCGCGCTTGGCCGCCACGAACGCCTCGCGCTCGGCCTCGTCCTCGATCGCCTGGATCTGGTTGTAGAAGACGGCGTTGACGGCGGCCTGCGGGCCCATCACCGCGATCGAGGCGCTCGGCAGGGCGATGCAGCAGTCCGGCTCGAAGGCCGGGCCGGCCATCGCGTAGAGGCCGGCGCCGTAGGCCTTGCGGACGATCACTGAGAGCTTCGGCACGGTCGCTTCGGAGACGGCGCTGATCATCTTGGCGCCGTGGCGGATGATCCCCTGCCGCTCGACCGCGGTTCCGATCATGAAGCCGGGCACGTCGGCGAGGAAGAGCAGCGGCACGTTGAAGGCGTTGCAGGTCTGGATGAAGCGGGCCGCCTTGTCGGCCGAGTCGACGAAGAGGACGCCGCCCTTCTGCTTGGGCTGGTTGGCGACGACGCCGACGACCCGGCCGTCGAGCCGGCCGTAGCCGACGATCAGCTCCTTCGCCCAGCGTTTGTGCACCTCCAGGAAGTTGCCGGCGTCGAGCAGCGCGTCGAGCACCTCGCGCATGTCGAAGGGCTGGTTCTCGTCGGCGGGCACGATCGAGGCGATCGAGGCGCCGGAGGCGGGCTTTGCCGCCACGGCGTCCGGCGGCGCTTCGCGCCAGTTCGCCGGCATGTAGGAGAGGTAGAGCTTGGCGAGGTCGATCGCCTCCTCGTCGTTCTTGACGAGGAAGTGGCCGCAGCCCGAGACGCCGGTGTGCATCCTGGCGCCGCCCATCTCCTCCAGCGTCACCTCCTCGCCGATCACCATCTCGGCCATCCGCGGCGACCCCAGGTACATCGAGGCGTTGCCCTCGCGCATGATCACGACGTCGCAGAAGGCCGGGATGTAGGCGCCGCCGGCGGCGCTCGGGCCGAACAGCAGGCACACCTGCGGGACCTGGCCGGAGAGCCGCACCTCGTTGTGGAAGATGCGGCCGGCGCCACGGCGGCCGGGGAACATCTGGACCTGCTCGGTGATCCGCGCCCCCGCCGAGTCCACCAGGTAGACCATCGGCACCAGCAGCGACAGCGCCCGCTCCTGGATGCGGAGGATCTTCTCGACCGTCTTCGGGCCCCACGAGCCCGCCTTGACGGTGGGGTCGTTGGCCATCAGAGCGACACGGCGGCCGCCGATCGTCGCCAGGCCGGTGACGACGCCGTCGGCGCCCAGCCCCTCCTGCTCCCAGTTCGCCAGCAGCGCTTCCTCGGCAAAGGAGCCCTCGTCGACGAGCCGCGCGACCCGCTCGCGCACCGGCAGCTTGCCCTGCTCGGCGGTCTTCTCGTGATGGCGCTGGGGGCCGCCGCCGAGGGCGGCCTCGAGCGCGGGCCGGATATCGGTCACGCGGGCAGCCTAGTCGGACTGGCTGTTAAGCCAGCCCGTGCGTCACAGGCGCGAGACGATGCGGGTCTAGGCCGACTCGGCGGCGGCGAGCCGCCGGCCCATCTCTTCGAGCAGCGCCTGCAGGCCGCTGAAGGGCCGAACCATCACGGTCAGCTCGGTGACCAGGCCGTCCTCCCCGAAGCGGAGGATGTCGACGCCGTTCAGCTCCTTGTCGCCGACGCGAGCCTCGAAGACGAGCACCGCCGTGTCGCCGGTCTCGACCTGGTCGACGTAGCGGAAGTCCTCCAGCACCTCGGCGACCGTCCTCAGGATCACCCCGAGCGCCTCGATGCCCTCGTACGGCTCGTAGACGGCTGGGCTGCGGAAGACCACGTCGGGGGCGCACCGATCGTCGATCCGCGAGAAGTCCTTCGCTTCGGCCGCTTGCCGGAAGGCGTCGCTCTTCACCCGACCGAGCCTACTCCGCTCCGCCCCAGTCCACTGGCCCGGCGCGCAGGACGTGGGCGCCCAGCGGGCGGCCGAGCACCTCCTGGGCCGCGCGCGAGGCGTCGATCAGCCGCGCCAGGTCCACGCCGGTCTCGACCCCCATCTCGTGCAGCATCGAGACGACGTCCTCGGTAGAGACGTTGCCGGTCGAGCCCGGCGGCACCGGGCAACCCCCCAACTCGCCGAAGCTCGACTCGAAGGAGTCGACCCCCTCCTCGAGCGCCGCCAGCACGTTGGCCAGCCCCTGGCCGCGCGTGTTGTGGAAGTGCGCGGTGAGCTCGACGCCGCCGAGCCGCTCGCGCGCAGCGGCGAAGAACTCGTGAACCTGGCGCGGGTTCGCCATCCCGGTCGTGTCGCCGAAGCCGACCTCCTCGCAGCCGGCCGCCGCCAGCCGCTCGGCGATCTCGAAGACCCGCTCGGGCGGCACCGTCCCCTCATAGGGGCAGCCGAAGGAGACGGAGATGACGCCCTCGCAGCGCAGACCGCTCTCCCGCGCCGTCGCCAGCGTCCGCTCCAGCCCGGCCAGCGACTCCTCGATCGAGCGGTTGACGTTCTTGCGGTTGTGCGTCTCCGAAGCGGAAAGGAAGACGCTGACCTCGTCGAAGCGGTCGCGCAGGCCGAGCGCCCGGTCCAAGCCACGCTCGTTGGGGACGAGCACCGAGAAGGCGACATCGTCGCGCCGCTGGACGCCGCGCAGCACCTCCTCGGCGTCGGCGAGCTGCGGGATCACGTCGGCGCGCACGAACGAGGTCACCTCCATCCGGCCCAGGCCGCTCGCCGAGAGCATGTCGATCAGCCGCACCTTGTCGGCGGTCGCGATCGTCTCCGGCTCGTTCTGGAAGCCGTCGCGCGGTCCGACCTCGCGGATGCGAACCCTGTCGGGCGTCGGCCTCATGCGGTCAGCTTAGGAGGTGGCGCCCCGCGCCAGGCGGTTGACGACGACGAGCAACGTCAGCCGCACGTACCCCGGTTCGAAGCGCACCTGCCTGTGCGTGAAGCGCAACGGCGCGAGGCCGCCGGCGAGGTGGGCCTGGTCGCGCAGACGGTCCCGCGCCTGCTGCGCCGGCGTGCGGTGATAGCGCAGCCCGTCGGTCTCTACGACCAGCCCGAGGTCGGGCCAGTAAAAGTCCACCTTGAACCCGTTGAGCTGCTGCTGCGTCAGCGGCGTCGGCAGCCCGGCCTCGCCGACGATTCGCAGGAAGCGCCGCTCCAGCTCGGAGTCGGTGAGGCGGAACTCGTTCCGGCCGATGACGCGGCGCAACGAGCCTACGCCCTGCTTGCCGGGGTGGGACTCGAGCGCGTCGTAGAGAGCTTCGGGATCGATCAGTCCGAGTCGGTCGGCCTCGTTGACGGCGCGCTCTATCCGCGAGTCGTCGAGGCGCGCCGCCACGTCGATGAACGTCCGAACAATTGAGGTGACGGGGATGCCCTCGCGGAGCCGAATTTCGCCCGGCTCCAGGTTCGTCCGCCGATAGGCCAGGACCCCGGGCGGCCGGCGTCGCGAAGGAGCTGCGAACGAGACCTCAACCGCTTCCTGTCGCTCCTTCTCAAAGCCCCAGAGCGCCGCGGCGCTGCCGTGACTGAGGGCGGCTCCCTCTCCAGAAGCGAGGACCGCCGCCATCCAGCGGCCATGCTGGCTGAGTTCCGGCCTGCCGACCAAGTAGACGCCGGGTACCACCCGATGCAGCCTGCCCCGGTCGAGCCGATGCTGGATCGCCTGGCCGCTCAGCCCCAGGGCAAGCAATTGCCGCCGCGCCACGAGGCCGTGCTGCCTCGCCGCAAGTCCCCATGCCTCCGAAAACTTCTGATGTGTTGATGACCCCATAGGGTCATAAAGGCGCCAGAAGTTCGGATTCTCCCCCTAACCCAGCTGGTTTACGTCGATTACGCGACGCTCGTGGGTGCCGACGCCGATCGTGCGCTCGCCTTCGACCACCTCGACGTCGAAACGGAGCTTGCGCTCTTCGACCACCTCGCGGAGGGTCGAGCGGACCCTGCACTCGCCGCCCTCGGCGGCCGCGGCGACGTGCTTGACACACTTCGAAGCCGACGGTCGCGCGCCCCTGCGGCAGATTCGCGATCGCGAGCAGGGACGAGCAGCGCTCCATCATCGCGATCATCGCCGGGGTCGAGAGGACCTTGGTGCCGATCGTGCCGCCGACGTCGGTCAGCAGCGGCCCGCCGACGACGAACTCGTCGACGCGCTCGATGCCCGGCTCCAGCGTCGGCTCGGCAGGGCGCTCGTCCTCGCCGACGACTTCGGAGATCGAGGGGAGGTAGCGCTCGCGGTCGCCCTCGGCCATCAGGTTTGGCGGGGGGAGGCAGCCATCAGACCATGCCGAGGCCGCCGCTGACGCCGAGCGTCTCGCCGGTCACGTAGGCGGCATCGTCGGAGGCGAGGAAAGCGGCGGCGGCGGCGACCTCGTCGGGCTGACCGAGTCGCTTCATCTGCGTCGCCTCTTTCATCGTCTCGATCACTTTCTCGCCGATCTCGCCAAACTCCTTGGCGCCCATCAGCAGCGGCGTCTCGATCGGGCCGGGGGCGATCGAGTTGGCGGTGATCCCGTAGCGCGCGTTCTCGCGGGCGATCGCCTTCATGAAGGCGACGATGCCCCCCTTCGCCGCCGAGTACACGGCAGAGCCCTTCGAGCCGACCCGGCCCGCCTCGGAGGAGATGCTGACGATGCGCCCGTACTTGGCCTGCTGCATCCCGGGGAGTGCCGCGTGCGTGCAGTTGAGGACGCCGCCGAGGTTGATGGCAAGGACCCGCTGCCACTGATCGGGATTGGTGTAGGTGAAGAAGCCGAACTCGTCGGTGCCGGCGTTGTTGACGAGCACGTCGAGCGTGCCGATGCCCTCGATCGCGGCCTTCGCCGCCGCCGGGTCGGTGACGTCGAGCTCGACCGGGTGACCGCTCACCTCGCCGGCGACGCGCTCGGCGCCCTCGACGTCGATGTCGCCGACCCAGACCTCGGCGCCCTCGGCGGCCAGCCGCGCCGCGATCGCGGCGCCGATGCCGCTCGCGCCGCCCGTCACCAGTGCCTTGCGTCCCTCCAGCCTCATTGGGCCGTGAGCATAGACTGGCCCGCAGTGAACGTGGAGCGTACGGGCGAACCGATCCCGATCGTCGGCGGCACCGGTGCGCTCGGCGCCGGCCTGGCGCTGCGCTGGGCGAAGGCCGGACGCGCCGTCGTGATCGGCTCGCGCTCGGCCGAGCGGGCCGAGGAGGCGGCGACGCGGATCCGCGAGGCGGTGCCGGGGGCCGAGGTGGAGGGCCTCCAGAACGAGGAGGCGGCCCAGCGCGGCGAGGTCGTCTTCCTGACCGTCCCCTTCCGCGCCCAGTCGGAGAACCTCAACAACCTGCGAGGCGCCCTGCGGGCCGGCCAGATCCTGGTCGATTGCACGGTGCCGCTCGCCGCGGCGGTCAGCGGCAAGGCGACCCGCTCGCTCGGCGTCTGGCAGGGCTCGGCCGCCCAGCAGGCGCAGGAGATGGTCCCCGACGGCGTCACCGTGATCTCCACGCTGCACACCGTCGCCGCCCCGGTCCTCGCCGACCTCGACGCGGAACTGGGCGAGGACGTGCTGGTCTGCGGCGACCGCAAGGCCGACAAGGCCCGCGTCGCCCGCCTCGTCGAGGCGATCCCCGGCCTGCGCCCCGTCAACGCCGGCGCGCTCGAGACCGCCCGCATCGTCGAGCAGCTGACCCCGCTGCTGATCTCGGTCAACACGCGCTACAAGGTCCACGCCGGCATCCGGCTGACGGGCTTGCCCGAGACCGACCACTGGCTATGAGCGCGGAGCGAGCAAGCGTGCATATCTGGTTCTTCGCGCAGCGAGCGAAGCGCGAAATTGGTGATTAGGAGGGCGGCATGAGGACCGTCCTGCTGGCGGGCGGCACCGGCGGCGCCAAACTCGCCGCCGGCCTGCAGGAGGAGATCGGCTCCGACCTCGCCGTCATCGCCAACACCGGCGACGACCTCGAGATCCTCGGCGTCCACGTCTCCCCCGACCCCGACCTCGTCACCTACTGGCTGAGTGGCGAAATCGACGCCGAGCGCGGCTGGGGCATTCGCGAGGACAGCTTCACGGTCTTCGAGCGACTCGCCCGCCTCGGCGCGCCCGCCTGGTTCGGCCTCTCCGACCGCGACCTCGCCGCCTGCCTCTACCGGCGCGAGTTCCTCGCCGCCGGCGGCCGCCAGACCGACGCCCAGGCGCAGATCGCAAGCGCCCTGGGGGTCGAGGCGCGGGTGCTGCCGATGTGCGAGGCGCCGGTCCGCACCAGGGTCATGACCGATGCCGGTCGCCGCGACCTGCAGGAGTACCTCGTGCTCGACCGGGGCGAGCCGGCCGTGCGCGGCGTCGAGCTCGACGGGATCGCCGACGCGGAGCCCTCCCCCGAGGCGCTCGCCGCGATCGAGGACGCCGAGGCGATCGTTATCGGGCCCTCCAACCCGGTGATCAGCATCGGCCCGATCCTCGCCGTGCCCGGCATGCGCGAGGCGATCGCGGCAGCCGAGGCGCCCGTCGTCGCGGTCAGTCCCTACGTCGCGGGCCAGGTAGTCAAAGGCCCGACCGAGCGTTTCATGACCGCCCTCGGTCGCCCGTCCACGGCCGCCGGCGTCGCCTCCCTCTACGCCGGCCTGATCGACGCGATGATCGTAGACCGAGACGATCCCGACCCGCCGCCCGCCGAGATCCCGACCCAGGCCGCGCCGACCCTGATGGACAGCGCCGCCGCCAGGGCACGGCTCGCGCGGATCGTGCTCGAATACGCCGCCGAGATCGGCCCGTCGGCGCGGTGAAGGCAATCGCGATAGTCCCGGTCAAGCGCTTCGCCGAGGCGAAGCAGCGGCTCGCGCCCGGGCTGGACGAGGAGCGCCGGCAGGCCGTCGCGGCGGCGATGCTGGGCGACGTGCTCGAGGCGATCGGCGCCGCCCGCGCCATCGAAGGGACGATCCTGGTCAGCGGCGACCCGCTCGCCCAGGAGATCGCCGCCAGATCCGGCGGGACGATTGAGGTCGTCCCCGACCCCGCCGACGAGGGGCACAACGTCGCCGCCCAGGCGGGGATCGCTCGCGCCGAAGCGAACGGCGCCTCCTGCATAGTGCTCCTGCCCGGCGACTGCCCCCTGCTGGCACCGCGCGACATCGACCGCCTGCTGACCGGCGTGCCGTCGCCCTACGCGGCGATCGTCCCCGACCGCCACGGCACCGGCACCAACGCACTCGTCCTCTCGCCGCCCGGCGCGATCGAGCCGTCCTTCGGCGAGGGCAGTCGCGAGCGTCATGTCGCCGCGGCGCGCGCCGCCGGCATCGCCTTCGAG
>DASWMG010000197.1:0-4917 GCA_036399875.1 Solirubrobacterales bacterium | reverse complement strand
GTGGCGACTTATCCGTCCATCTGACGGGTAAGTCGCCACGGACTCGACGGCGGCCCGCCCCAGCGAGGTCGCCAGCTCGGCGCTGAGGAAGGTGCCAGCCTCCCCCCGGACACCGTCGGTTCCGAAGAGCTTGCGCTCCAGTTGCACGCGAGGGCCTAGCGCTTCGAGAACTGCGGCCGCTTGCGGGCCTTCTTGAGCCCCGCCTTGCGGCGCTCCTTGACGCGAGCGTCGCGGGTGAGGAAGCCGCGGCGCTTCAACTCGCCGCGCAGGTCGGGATCGACCTCGATCAGCGCCCGTGCGATCCCGTGGCGGACGGCGCCGGCCTGGCCGCTGACCCCGCCGCCATGGACCCGGACGCGGACGTCGACGTTGCCCTCGTAGCCGGTCGTGGCGAGCGCCTGCTTGGCGATCGTCTGATGCAGCGGACGGGGAAAGAACTCCTCGATCGAGCGGCCGTTGATCTCGAACTTGCCGCCGCCGGGCAGAAGGGTGACGCGGGCGATCGAGCGCTTGCGTTTGCCGGTCGCGAGGAAGCGCTTGTCGCCGTCGATCTTGGCCGGAGCGCGGCTCGCCGGCTGCGCCTCCTCTTCGGTCTCGCCGACCAGAGCGGCCTCGCGCTGCCGCCGCTCCTCTTCCTCGGCCTCCTTGCGCGCCTGCTCCTCGGCACTGAGCGGCCGCTCGTCCGGCTCAACCGCAATCGGCTCCAGATCCGCACCGGGAATGACGTCTTTTTTCTTCTCCTCGGCCTTGGGCTGCTCTTCCTGCTCGGCGGCTGGTGGCGCGGGAGGCTCCTCCTCAGACGCCTCGTCCTGAGCGTCCTCCTCCGCAACGGACTCGTCCTGAGCAGCTTCCTCCGGCGCGGCTTGGTCCTGAGGCTGTTC
Organism: Solirubrobacterales bacterium; assembly: GCA_036399875.1. Classification (GTDB taxonomy): domain Bacteria; phylum Actinomycetota; class Thermoleophilia; order Solirubrobacterales; family 70-9; genus VRUE01. Next base: position 4,036 of record DASWMG010000197.1, on the reverse strand, counting down.
CGCCGCAACCTCTGCCTCCGCGGGTGGCGTGGGGGTGGGGTCCTCGCCCGCAGCTTGCGAGGACGAGGACTCCTCCCCCGCGACAGGACCTACGGGCGGAGCGGTCTCGTCCTGAGCCTGATCCTCGGCCCCGCCAGCGCTCTCGTCAGGAGCGGGATCCGACGTCTCCAGGTCTTTTTTCTCGTCCTCAGCCATCAACCAATCTCCATCTCTTTCGGCTTCTGCGCCGCGTGCGGATGGTCCGGCCCGGCGTACACCTTCAGCTTGGTCAGCTGCTTGCGGGCGAGGCGGTTGCGCGGGAGCATCCCCTTCACCGCCTTGCGGATGACCTCCTCGGGGCGACGGTCGAGCATCTCGGCGAGCGTGCGCGACTTGATCCCGCCGGGGTAGCCGCTGTGGCGCCAGTAGCGCTTCTGCTCGAGCTTGTTGCCCGTGACGCGGATTTTCTCGGCATTGACGACCACGACGAAGTCGCCGGTGTCCACGTGCGGGGTGTACTCCGGCTTGCGCTTGCCGCGCAGCGCGTCGGCGATGCGCGTCGCCAGCCGGCCCAGGGTCTGGCCCTCGGCATCGACGACGTACCAGTCTCGCTGGCGGTCGGCGGCGGTTGCGACGTAGGTCTTCATCAGAGAAAAGCCGCAGGGTCGCCCCAGCGGCCCCGGCATGATAGCCGCCGCGCGCCGAGGGCGCGGCAGAGGTCTCGTGGCGCCGCGGCCCTGTCTATACTGCCGCGGCGATAAGTGCCTAATCCCGCCCGGGCCACCGGACGGGAGCGGAGGAACCGCAGGGATCGTTGCAGGTCCCAGGGGCGAATCGGACGAACACGGTCCGTAGCGCAAGCTCTTTCAGCGCGAGCCCGACAGCTAACTCCGCAGGCGGTCGAAAGAGGAAGAGCGAAGTGTCGAAACGTTATACGCGCGCCCGTCTCGGGCTGGCTGGATCGTCATTCGCGGTCGCCGTGGTGATGCTCGTCGCGATGCTCGCGAGCCTGGCCGGAACCGCCCTCGCGGCGACCGGCGGCGCCGGCACTCCCATGAGCGGCGGCCCGACCCCCGGAAGCAAGGTGGGCACCCCGGACCCGGCCCCGACCGTCGGCGAGCTGCGCCTGATCTCAGCGGCCACCTCGCCCCGCAAGTCGTTCTTCTACGGCATCCGCAACCCGCGCCTGCGCTACACGATCGCCAGCAGCGAGCCGGCCAACGACTTGCGGATCGACGTCGTCAACGAGGCCGGCGAAATCGTCAAGAGCTTCTACAGAAACGACGTCGCCCCGAACGTCGAGGACACGATCCAGTGGGACGGGACCGCGAGCGGCAAACAACCGGCACCCAACGGCCGCTACCGCTTCCAGATCGTCCCCCAGGACGAATCGCCAGCCGCGATGGCGTCGCTCTCCCGCTCGATTCAGGAAGCCAAGCAGCAGGCCTCCTCCTCGGCGCAGAGCTTCGTCCTCAACTTCTCCCTCTATGGCTACGCCTTCCCGGTTCTCGGCGACCACGACTTCGGCGGCGCCCAGGCCGTGTTCGGCGCCGGCCGTGCCGGTCATACGCATCAGGGCCACGACGTGATGGCCGACTGCGGTGTGCCGCTCGTCGCCGCCCGCGGCGGCCGTGTCCAGTACTCGGGCTGGGACGGCGCAGCCGGCAACTACCTCGTCATCGACGGCCGCGGCACCAGCCTCGACATGGCTTACATGCACCTGCTCGAGCCGTCGCCGCTCCAGGAGGGCATGACCGTCCACACCGGCCAGCCGGTCGGCCTGGTCGGCAGCACCGGCTCCTCGACCGCCTGCCACCTGCACTTCGAGATCTGGACCGCACCGGGCTGGTACGAGGGCGGCGCCCCGGTCGACCCGCTGCCCTACCTGCTGCGCTGGGACGCCTACTCCTGAGAATAAGTCTCATTATCTGATAGCTTCGCCGCCGTGACCTGGACGGAGCAGGCCGAGAAGCGCCTCGACGAGGCGGGTTTTCGCAGCGGCGGCTCGCGCCGGCGGGTGATCGACCTGCTGGGTGCGGAGGACTGCGCCCTGACCGCGCTGGAGATCGATCGCCGCCTCGATTCGGTGGGGCGGGCGACCGTCTACCGGACGCTCGAGCAGCTCGAGCGCCTCCACCTGGTGCAGCGGGTCGAGATCGGCGGCGATGCGGCGGGCTACGAGCGGCTCGACCCCGAGGCCCATCACCACCATCTCGTCTGCGAGGACTGCGGCCGGCTGACGCCCTTCGCCAGCGAGGCGCTGGAGGAGGCGATCGACGCGGTGGGCCGCCGCTCGGATTACAAGCTCGCCGCCCATGACGTGGTGCTGCGCGGCAGGTGCTCGGAATGCGGGGACGCCGATGCCTGAGCTCGCGATCCCGCTCGCCGCCCTCGCCGTGCTGGCGATCCTCGGCGGCGGCGCCGTCGCGATGCGGCTCGCCCATTCGCTGCCGACGGTCGTCGCGCTGAGCGGCGGGATCGTCGTCGCCGTCGCGCTGCTGGAGGTCCTGCCGGAGGCGATCGAGAACGTCGGCGAGGCGCACGACGCGGTGCCGCTGGTCGCGGTTGGCTTCCTCGCCTTCCTCCTGCTCGAGCGGGTGCTCGTCCTCCACCACCGCGACGATCCCGAGCAGGCGCGGGCCCACCACCACGTCGGCGCGATGGGGGCCGCGGGTCTCTCGCTCCACACCTTCACCGACGGCGTCGGCATCGGCCTCGCCTTCAGCGTCAACCCGGAGACCGGCTTCCTCGTCCTGCTGGCGGTGGTCAGCCACGGCTTCGCCGACGGCCTCAACACGGTCAGCTTCGTGATGAGCCAGTCGGGCGACGCCTCGCGAGCGAAGCGCTGGCTGCGCATCGACGCCCTGGCGCCACTCGCGGGCGCCGCGGTCGGCTCGCTGATCTCGGTGTCCGACCAGACCCTCGGTTACTTCCTCGCCGTCTACGCCGGCTTCTTCCTCTACATGGGCGCCACCGATCTGCTGCCCACCGCCCATGCCCACGAGCACGATGGCGAGGGCTCATGGCTGCGCGTCGCCCTGACGATCGCCGGCTTCGCGGCGATCTACGCCGTCACCCTCGTCGGCCATCCCGGCTGAGCGACGGCGCGAGCGCCATTCGGTCAGAGCCAGTGCGAGCGCGACGGGCACGGTCGCCGGCAGCGTGTCGAGCGCGAAGAAGAGGAGGTCGAAGGAGAGGCCGAGGACGGCGAGAAGGGCGGCCCCCTCGAGCTGGCGCTTCCGCGAGCCGGCCAGAAGACAGCCGACGGTCGCGGCGAGGAAGGCGTCGCCGAAGCCCATGCGGGCGGCGCCGAATTCCAGGACCTGGAGGCGCGGCAACCCGCCCGGGTCGGCCGCGACGAGCACGCCGCTCGGCCCCTGCAGCAGCTCGGCGCCAACCAGCGCGGCGTCGATCGCAGCCATGGCGTAGATGCCCCAGCGCAGCCAGCTCGCCGGAACGACGGAGACGAGCAGCCAGCCGAGCGCGACGCAGGCGAGCGCCGAGAGCGCCGTCGCCGCCGTCTCCCCCGCCAGCGACCCCTGCGCCGCCCAAGCGACCGCGAAGAGAGGCACCGCGGCGAGCGCCCACCACGGTCGCGATCCGTGGACCAAGCCGCCGAGCGCCAGCGCCGCCAGCGGCGGCACCGTCACGAGCGCCAGCCATGCCAGCGCGTCCGCCGAGTCGGGCAGCAGCTCGATACCAAAGACGACGACGACGATCGACCCGGCCGGGATGAGCGCCCACCAAGGGCTGCTGGGCATCCATGCCGCCGGGGGGCGCGCGCGGGGCAGGACGACGAGCATCGCCTGAAGCAGGCTCAGCGCGGCGATCGAGACGGCAAAGGAAGGCACGGCCACGGACCCTAAGCGGACGCTCGGGGGTTGAGCCCCGATAACGCGCGTTGACAGCCCCCTCCTCGACAGCGAGGATCGGCGGGATGGACAGGAGCCCGGTCGAACTCGACTCACTCGCCCTGAGGGAGCTGGAAGCCTCCTTCGCGGGGGATCTCGTGCGGCCCGAAAACGCCGCCTACGACCAACACCGGGCGGTCTGGAAC
>DASWMG010000196.1:0-3874 GCA_036399875.1 Solirubrobacterales bacterium | reverse complement strand
CGTAGTGGATCCGAGCTCCGTCAGGCCGCTCGAGGAACGGCACTAGCTCCCGTTGACTTCGACGATCACCGCGTCGCCCTGGCCGCCGCCCGAGCAGATCGCCGCGACGCCGAGCCCGCCGCCGCGACGACGCAGCTCGTGGACGAGGGCGCCGACGATCCGCGAGCCCGAGGCCCCGATCGGGTGCCCGAGCGCGATCGCGCCGCCGTTGACGTTTACCTTCTCCTCCTCGACGCCGAGCATCCGCATCGAGTTGAGCGCGACCGAGGCGAACGCCTCGTTGATCTCCCAGAGATCGACGTCCTCGGGGCTCTTGCCGATCTTCTCCAGCGCCTGCTTTGCCGCGTTGGCGGGCGTTTTCGCCAGGTAGGGGAAGTCGTCGGCGACCGTCCCGTAGGCGAGGACACGCGCCAGCGGCGTGCGGCCTTCGCGCTGCGCCCACTCCTCCGAGGCGACCACGACAGCGCCGGCGCCGTCGTTGACGCCGGGAGCATTGCCGGCGGTATGGGTGGCGTCCTCGCCGCCGATCGCCCGCAGCTTCGCCAGCACCTCCAGCGTCGTGTCGGCGCGGATCGCCTCGTCGGTCTCGACGGTGTTCTCGCCCTTGCGGGTCTTGACGGTGACGCCGCAGATCTCCTCGGCGAGGCGCCCGGCGTCGGTCGCCTCGGCGGCGAGCCGGTGCGAGCGCTCGGCGAATTTGTCCATGTCGGCGCGGGTGATCTCGAGCTCGTTGGAGACCTCACTCGCCTCGTTGATCATCTGCTTGTCGGTGAAGGGGTTGGTGAGCCCGTCGTGGGTCATCGCGTCGATCGCGCTGACGTCGCCCATGCGGAAGCCGAAGCGGGCGCCCGGCAGCAGGTAGGGGGCGTTGCTCATCGACTCCATGCCGCCGGTGACGGCGACCTCGGCGTCGCCGGCGCGGATCGCCATGTCGGCGAGCCCGAGCGAGCGCATGCCGGAGGCGCAGACCTTGTTGATCGTCTCCGAGGGGACCTCCTTGGGGATGCCGGCCTTGATCTGGGCCTGCCGCGAGGGGATCTGCCCCTGCCCGGCCTGCAGGACTTGGCCGAAGACGACCTGGTCGACCTGCTCGGGATCGACGTTGGAGCGTTCGAGCGCTCCCTGGATCACGTGCCCACCGAGGTCGGTGGCGTCGAGCGAGGAGAGAGTTCCGCCCATCTTGCCGAAGGGCGTGCGTGCGGTTCCGAGAACTACGGTGGTGGGCATCTGGCGGCCTTTCTGTCTTGGTTTGTGCCGGGTCTCGGCTCGGACGGGCCGCAAGGCCCTGCCCAGGAAGATAGCGCCCGACCGGCGGGAAGTGCGTGAGGGAACGCATAGACTCGGCTGCCGTGCGAGTCGCGGTGAAAGAGGCGCAGATCGGGGAAGCCGAGGCCGACCTCCTCGTCGTCGGGCTCTTCGACGGCGACACTCTGCCCGAGCCGCTGGGCGACGCCCCGGGCGCGGCAGATGCGAAGGGCGACTACAAGAAGCTCGCGATCGTCCATCCGGAGCAGCCGGCGCGGGCACTCGCCGTCGGGCTGGGCAAGCGCGACGTGATGGAGCCCGAGCGCGCGCGCGTCGCCGCCGCCCTCGCCACCAAGGAGGCGGCGCGACTGGAGGCGACGAGCGTCGCCTGGGTCCTCCCGGAGGCGGAGGACGCGGAGGCGATCGCGGCGGCGATCGTCGAGGGCACGATCCTCGGCGACTACCGGTTCGACCGCTTCCTCAGCAGGGACCCGGATGACCCCTCCCCACCGCGGAGCGCCACGCTCACGGTCATCGGGCCCGAGGCTCTTGCCCGCGCTGTCCAGGCTGCCCGGATCCGCGCCGGGGCCCAGAACCGGGCCCGCGACCTGCAGAGCCTTCCCTCCAACGTCGCCACCCCCTCCTACCTCGCCGCGCGCGCCGAGGAGATCGCCGCGGGCAGCGAGGCGGTGAGCGTCGAGGTGCTGGGGCGCGACGAGATCGCGGCCAAGGACATGGGCGGCCTGGTCGCGGTCAGCCAGGGCAGCGAGGAGGAGCCGCGGCTGATCGTGCTGCGCTACTCAGGCGGTGGCGCAGGCCCGACGCTCGGACTGGTCGGCAAGGGCGTCACCTTCGACACCGGCGGCATCTCGCTGAAGCCCTCCGCCGCGATGCACGAGATGAAGATGGACATGTCGGGCGCCGCCGCGGTGCTGGAGGCGGTCGCGGCGATCGCCGAGCTGGGCCTGGCGCTGGACCTGATCGCGATCGTGCCCGCGACCGAGAACATGCCCTCGGGCAGCGCGATCAAGCCGGGCGATGTAATCACCCAGTACAACGGCAAGACGGTCGAGGTGAACAACACCGACGCCGAGGGGCGCCTCATCCTCGCCGACGCCTTGGCCTACGCCATCGAGCTGGGCGCCGAGCGCATCGTCGACCTGGCGACGCTCACGGGCGCCGTGGTTGTCGCGCTCGGCTCGACGTACGCGGGACTGATGTCCAACGACGAGGGGCTCGCGGCGCAGCTCGAGGATGCCGGCCGCACCAGCGGCGAGCTGGTCTGGCGCCTCCCCCTGCACGCGGAGTACGGCGAGCTGATGAAGGGAACGGTGGCCGACCTCTCCAATCTCGGCTCCAAGCGCAAGGCCGGGACGATCACCGCCGCCGCCTTCCTCGAGGAGTTCGTCGGCGAGACCCCCTGGGCGCACATCGACATCGCCGGCACCGCCTGGGACGTCGGCCGCGAGTACACCGGCAACGACGCCAGCGGCTTCGGCGTCAGGCTGCTGGTCGAGCTGGCCCGCGGGCTGGCGGCCTAGGAGGATCTGGTTCCTCCCAGGCCGCCTTGACGGGCGCGGGGCCTAGCCGTTCCAGTCGCCGACGATGGGGAGGTCGACGCTCTGCGCGTACGGGTTGTAGAAGGTGCGGTGGACCGTCGGATGGCTGCTTATTTCGTTCGTCAGGCTCCAGATCCCCCCGGTCCAGATCCCCCCCAACGTCCCATAGCTATAGAGGCCGATCGAGTCTTTGCCGTCGTTGTCCCAGTCGCCGGCGACTGGGAGGTAACCCGTGCCGCCGAAGTTCGTGACGGTGTAGTGAACAGTCGGCGGGCCGCTGCTCGAGTTCGTCAGGAACCAGGCTTTTTCGGACGGGCGGTAGATGCCGACCGTGTCTTTGCCGTCGCCGTTCCAGTCTCCCGCCACGGGTAAGTCGCCGCTCTGCCCCCAAAAACCGATGTAATAGTGCGTAGCGGCCGGGCTCGAGGTCGAGTTGCTCATGAACCAGGCCAGTTCCGAGGGCCGGAAGATGCCGATCGAGTCTTTGCCGTCTCCGTCCCAGTCCCCCGCGATCGGCCGGTCGCCGCTCTGTCCCCAGAGGTTCACGACATAATGCGTCGCGGCCGGATTAGAGGTCGAATTGCTCAGAAACCAGCTCAATTCCGACGGGCGATAGATACCGACGGAATCTTTGCCGTCTCCGTTCCAGTCTCCCGCGATCGCCCGGTCGGCACCCTGCCCGTACATGTTAATGACGCTGGTGGAGGCCAAGTTGCTGAGGTACCAACTTAGTTCGCTGGGGCGGTAGACGCCCAGCGTGTCGCCGACTTTGACTTCGCGCAGGAAGGGGTTCTCCGGACCGCCCACGTTCCAATACTGGTCCAGCCACTCCCCCGGCTCGGTCAGACTGTCGAAGTAAGTGTCGTAGCCGCAGTCGATCGGCGTCAAGTCCGGCTGTCCGTAGCCCTGGGTGGTGGGGCAGCGCGTCTCCGTGTAGGGACCCTGGGTGCCGAGCGTTCCGTCGTTGTAACAGAGGACATCGATGCCATCGACGCAGTGGGAGCCTCCACCTGCATACGGCGGATCCGGGACACCTGAGGACGACAACGGCTTCTGCACCGCGCCGAAGG
>DASWMG010000195.1:0-3650 GCA_036399875.1 Solirubrobacterales bacterium | reverse complement strand
CCCGTCGCCGGGCCGCCCGGCGCCACCAGCTCGGCCGCCTGCGCCGCCCGCACCAGCGGATGGAAGGCCTCGAGGTGGGTGTTGACGAAGCGGAACGGGCCGCTGCCGCGGACCCTGGCGTCGACCGCCGTCCAGCCGCGGGCGACCGCGACGACTTCGCCGCCGACGGGCAGTTCGAGCAGCGTTTCGAAGTTGCCGCCGCTCGCGTTCCAGGTGCGCACGCCGCCCCCGGTCCGGGCGAGGATCACGTCGCGCATGAGCAGTTTGCCGAGCACCTCGGCGTCGGCGAGTTCGCCGCCCGGGCCGTCGTTCTCGATCCCGTTGGCGTCGGCCGGCACTTCGGTCCCGAACTCGTTCTGGACGACGACCACTTCGTAGCGGTCGGGGCCCCTGTTGAGCTCGTCGAGCAACAGGTCGAGGTAGTCGATCGTCAGCGCGGTGCCGGCCGGCGTGATCGGCGTCGTCTGCCAGAGCGCGACCTCCTGCAGGCCGACCAGGTCGGGCTTCGTCGCCAGGATCTCGTCCGCCAGGCCCTCGGCGCGGGTCGGGAAGTCGTTGGCGATCACCTGGCGCAGGATTTGGCCGTTGGCGGTAACGACGTCCGAAAGCGTTTTGGCCGCGATCGCGGGCCCGAGGTCAGCCCCCAGGTAGAGGTTGCGGGTCATCACGGTGACGACCTTGCCTTTGCCGTTGTCGTGCTGGCCGGCGGGAAGCGCGGACTGGTGGCCGGCGAGGCCGGCCACCTGCTTGGCCGAAACCGCGCCGGGTACGAGTAAGGCGATAAGCAGGACGGCCACGAGCGCGACGAGGCAGCGGCCGAGCGGGGTGCGAGCGGAACTCAAGGCGATCTCCTCCTCTTCGGGACCCAGTTACCTGCGAATACCCGCTTCCCCCGGCGCTTGCAATCGCATGAAAACTTGCCATACTGCGACTTAGATTTTCGACGTGCCGGTAGATAAGCGCCCATATGGGCACCGAATAACCGGCGGGTCCCCAACTGACAACTACCGGAGGTAAGGCGAAGTGGCAAAGACGATCGGGATCGACCTCGGCACGACCAACTCCTGTGTCGCCGTGATGGAGGGCGGCGAGCCGACTGTGCTCGAGAACTCCGAGGGGGGTCGCACGACCCCGTCCGTCGTCGCCTTCGCCGACTCAGGCGACCGCCTCGTCGGCACCGTCGCCAAACGGCAGGCGGTGATGAACCCCGAGAACACGATCTTCTCGATCAAGCGGTTCATGGGCCGCAAGGAGGCCGAGGTCAAAGAGGAGGAGACGATCGTCCCCTACACGGTCGTCCCCGGTCCCAACGGCGATGTCCGCGTCGAGGCGCGCGACAAGCAGTACAGCCCGCCGGAGATCAGCGCGATGATCCTGCAGAAGCTGAAAGCCGACGCCGAAGCGAAGCTGGGCGACACCGTCGACAGCGCGGTGATTACCGTCCCGGCCTACTTCAACGACGACCAGCGGCAGGCGACCAAGGACGCCGGCAAGATCGCCGGCCTCGAGGTCAAGCGGATCATCAACGAGCCGACCGCCGCCTCGCTCGCCTACGGCCTCGACAAGGAGGAGGCCGACCACACGATTCTCGTCTTCGACCTCGGCGGCGGCACCTTCGACGTCTCGGTGCTGGAAATCGGCGACGGCGTCTTCGAGGTCAAGTCGACCGCCGGCGACAACCACCTCGGCGGCGACAACTGGGACAAAGCGATCGTCGAGTGGCTGGTCGCCGAGTTCAAACGCGACCAGGGAGTCGACCTCGCGGCCGACAAAAACTCCCTGCAGCGCCTCTACGAGGCGGCGGAGAAAGCGAAGATCGAGCTCTCCTCGGCGCAGGAGACGCAGATCAACCTGCCCTTCATCACCGCGGTCGAGGGTCAGCCCAAGCACCTCGAAATGAAACTGACCCGCTCGAAGCTGAACGAGCTTACGGCGGACCTGCTCGACCGCGTGGTCGGCCCGGTGAAACGGGCGCTGGGCGACGCCGACGCGACGATCGACCACGTCGTCCTGGTCGGCGGCATGACCCGGATGCCGGCGGTGCGCGAGAAGGTGAAGGACCTGACCGGCAAGGACCCGCACCAGGGGGTCAACCCCGACGAGGTCGTCGCGGTCGGCGCCGCGATCCAGGCCGGCGTGCTCGCGGGCGACGTCAAGGACGTGCTGCTGCTCGACGTCACCCCGCTGACGCTCGGGATCGAGACCAAAGGCGGCGTGATGACGAAGCTGATCGAGCGCAACACGACGATCCCGACCAAGAAGTCGGAAGTTTTCTCGACCGCCGACGACAACCAGCCCTCGGTCGAGATCCACGTCCTGCAGGGCGAGCGCGAGATGGCGAGCGGCAACAAGAGCCTCGGCAAGTTCCAGCTGACCGGCATCCCGCCGGCGCCGCGCGGCATGCCGCAGATCGAGGTCACCTTCGACATCGACGCCAACGGCATCCTCCACGTCACCGCCAAGGACCTGGGCACCGGCAAAGAGCAGAAAATCGAGATCAAAGCGGGCTCCGGCCTCTCCGAGGAGGAGATCCAGAGCATGGTCGCGGACGCGGAGTCGCACGCCGAGGAGGACCGGGCGCTGCGCGAGCTGGCCGAGACCCGCAACGTCGCCGAGAACGCCGCCTACCAGGCCGAGAAAGCGCTGGAGGAGGCGGGCGACAAAGTCGACTCCGGCGACAAGGAGGCGGTCGAGACGGCGATCAAGGACGTGCGCGAGTCGCTCGACTCCGGCAGCAAAGAGGAGCTCCAGTCCAAGACCGAAGCGCTGACGGCGGCGATGACCAAAGTGTCCGAGCAGCTGTACGCGGCGGCGCAGCAGGAGGCTTCATCGTCGGATGGCGCCTCGTCGGATGGCGAGGCCTCCGGCGATGAGGACGAGGTTATCGATGCCGAGGTGGTCGACGAGGAGGGCAAGTGAGCGCTCGCCAGGACGACCAGCAGGACAAAGGTCAGGGGCCCGCGGGTCCTGTCGCCGCAGGGGACCCACCACCCCCTGCGGTCGCTGAAGCGTCCTCGGGGGTGGGCCCCCCTACGACGCCACCCGCGGGAGATGACGGAGCTGAGGTCGAGCAGGACATAGCTGCCCTCCTCACGGACACCCAGCGCGAGCGGGACGAGTACTTGGACCTGGCGAAGCGGACCAAAGCCGATTTCGAGAATTTCCGGAAGCGGATGCTTGCTGAGAACCAGGCGGCCATCCAGCGCGGCAAGTCCGAGCTTGCGCGAGACCTTGTTCCTGTCCTCGACAGCCTGGAACGGGCACTCAGGCTCGCCGGAATCGAAGTAGTCGAGTCAGCAGACAACGAGGCTGCCGGTGCGACCGAGCAAGGTCTCCTGCTGATCTTTCGGAATCTTCATCAAGTCCTCAAACAGACCGGCATCGAGGTGGTCGACCCGAAGGGCGAGAGGTTCGACCCCAACCTGCACGAGGCGCTGTCGACCGTCGCGGCCGACGGGACCGAGAGCGGGACGGTCGTCGAGACGATGCAGAAGGGCTACCGGCTCGGCGAGCAGCTGATCAGGCCCGCGCGCGTGGTGGTGGCTGAGTAGGAGGCACGGTGGCAGAGGATCTCTACAAAGTCCTGGGCGTCTCGAAGAAGGCCTCCGACGAGGAGATCAAGAAGGCCTACCGCAAGCTCGCCCGCAAGT
>DASWMG010000194.1:0-2957 GCA_036399875.1 Solirubrobacterales bacterium | reverse complement strand
TCCAGCGGCCGCCGTTGGGTCAACCGCGACCGCGGCTGACCTCCCAGGCGTCGCGGGCCTGTCTCGTGAGCTCGTCGCCCATCGAGCCGGTCCTCACCACCAACGATTCGAGAGCCGACAGGTCCTCGCCTGCCAGTTCGCGGCGGGTGCGGGCGGCAAGCCGGCGGCCGTCCCAGCGGACCAGGGCGGGGAGGAGGTAGGCGATGGCCGTCTGCCTCGGATAGATCACACGCTTGCGGCGGCGCTCCAGGCCGTCGGCGATGCGGCGCGCCATCGTCCCGGCGTCACCGAGCGGCACGCGCTTCAGCATCCGCTCGATGCCGGGCGCCAGCCGCGTCTCTCCCTGGACCGCGGTGTCCACCGGCCCGGGGAGGACCTCCATGACGTGGACGCCGGTGCCCTCCATCTCCATCGCCAGCGTCTCGGTGGCCACCGAGAGGGCGCCCTTGGTGGCCGCGTAGGCGCCGAAGCCCGGCCAGGTGCTGACCTGGGCCATCGAGGAGACGTTGACGATCGCGCCGTCGCCGCGCTCGAGCATCTGCGGCGCAAGCGCCTGGATCAGCGCGAGCGGGCTCCAGTAGTTGATCTCGAACGCCTCGCGAGCCTCCTCGCGGTCGCCGACGGCGGCGATGCGTCCGCCCACCCCTCCGCCCGCGTTGTTGATCAGGACGTCGACCGCTCCGAGAGCCTCACCGGCTGCCTCTGCCAGCTCCCGTGCCGTCCCCGGGCGGGCGAGGTCGGCCTCGACGACGAAGGGCGGCCGGCCGCCATCCGAGCCGATCTCCTCGGCCAGCGACTCGAGCAGCGGCCGTCTCCTGGCGGCGAGGGCGAGCGAGGCGCCGCGGGAGGCCAGCTCCTTGGCCAGCTCCCGGCCAATTCCGCTCGACGCTCCCGTCAACAGCACGCGCTTACTGGCGACCGAGGCAAGTCCCATTTCGTTCTCCTTGTTGTGAGGCTCCCAAGACAGTTGAGATGCTATCAAGAGACATGGCCAAGACCCGCACCGAGGTGGACCGCGAGACCAAGGTCGAGGAGATCCTCGGTCTTGCGGAACAGCGTCTCGGCGAGGGCGGCTACGAGGCGCTATCGGTCGCGGCGCTGGCCCGGGAGCTGGGGCTCGCGCAGAACGCGATCTACTGGTACTTCCCCTCAAAGGACGACCTCTTCGTCGCGGCGCTGCGGCGGATGCTCACCGGCCTCGCCTCACGCAAGCCGCGCGGGGAAGTGGCGCACAGGGAGCGGATCCTCTGGTTCACCGACCAGCTCGAGCCGCTCTCGCGCCTGCGGCCGGCGCTGCGCGAGCGGGCCCGGGAGAGCGAGGTCGCGGCGGAGTTCCTGGGGGAGCTCGAATCGATTCTGTCGCGGATGCTCTCGAATGCGCTGCGCGCCGAAGGGGTCGCCGAGGACGACCTGCCCTTGGCCGTCGACGTCTTCAGGGCCAGCGTCGAAGGGGCGTACGTGAAGGGCCTGTCGCGAAAGAAGCGGCGGCAGACCCTGACGTTCCTCCTCGATCGCCTCGGCTAGAGCGCGGGCATCAACCGCTTTCCAGCTCCTCCACCTTGACCGTCAGCGGTTGGACGGCGGGCCCCTGGAGGATCGTCCCCTCGGGCGTGAAGCGCGAGCCGTGGCAGGGGCAGTCCCAACTGCGCTCGCCGGAGTTCCACTTGACCTGGCAGCCGAGGTGCGTGCAGCGGGTGGAGACGGCGACCAGCGTGCCGTCGTCGCGGCGGTGGCCGGCGACCTTCGCCCCTTCGTGGCTAACGATGGCGCCCTCGCCAGGCGCCAGGTCCGCCAGCGAGCGCCCGCCGCGCTCGGCGATGCGGTCGCCGACGAAGTGGCCGGCGACGCGCGCATTCTCCTTGACCAGCGTCGGCCCGCCCGCGAGCTGCTTGAACCGGAACGGGTCGAAGAGAGAGACCCACTCGTTCTCGCGGCCGCGGACGAGGTCGGCGAGCAGCAGCCCCGCCGCGGTCCCGCCGGTCATCCCCCACTTGGCGAAGCCGGTCGCCATCAGCAGGTGATCGCCGCGCGGCGTGGCGCGGCCCACGTACGGGACATGGTCGATCGTGACGTTGTCCTGGGTCGACCAGCGGTACTCGACCGACTCGACCCGCCAGTGCTCGCGGGCGAACTCCTCGAGCGCCGCGTAGCGTCGCTCGGTGTCGCCGCCCTCGCCGGTCCTGTGCCCCTCGCCGCCGACCAGCAGCAGTTCTTCGTCTCCGACGGGCACCGGTCGGATCGAGCGGGTGGGGGAGTCGGCGCTGATGTGCATGCCGGAGGGCGGCTCGCCGGCGATGCGGCAGGCGATCGCGTAGGAGCGCTCCGGATGGACCCGGGCGAAGGCGAGCGTGCGGTCGAGGAAGGGGTAATGGGTAGCGACGACGACGCGGTCCGCGGTCACCGTGCCGTCGGAGGTCCGCACCGAGTGCGGCGCGTCGCCATCCACGCCGACCGCGCGGCTGTTCTCGTAGACGCGGCAGTCGAGAGCGCGGAGGCGCTCGACCAGGGCCAGCAGGTATCGCCGCGGGTGGAATTCGGCCTGGTCGTCGAAGCGGACGGCGCCCTCGACGGGATAGGGGAGGGGCGACTCCTCGACCAGCGTGGCCGGCAGGCCGGCCTCCCGCGCGGCCTCGACCTCTCGTTCGAGCGGCCCGCGCCCCGAGCCCTCGCTGAGGTAGACGTAGTTGGGCTGGCGGCGGAAGTCGCACTCGATGCCGTCTCGCTCGACACGCTCGGCAATCCAGCGCAGCGCCGCCTCGTTCGCCTTGCCGTAGAGGCGGGCGCGGTCCGCTCCGAAGCGAGAGCGCAGCTGCGCGTAGACGAGGCCGTGCTGCGAGGTGACCTTGGCGGTCGTGTGTCCGGTGACGCCGCGCGCCAGCCGACCGCTCTCCAGCAGGACGACGTCGGCGCCGTCCTCGGCCAGCAGCAGCGCCGTCGTGATGCCGACGATGCCGCCG
>DASWMG010000193.1:0-13186 GCA_036399875.1 Solirubrobacterales bacterium | reverse complement strand
CAGCTGCGGGTCGCCGGCCCGCTGCTGGTTGAAGCGGACCAGCCGTCCGAGGTCGGTTTTCATCGCCAGCAGCACCGCCTTGGCCGGCCGCCCGTCGCGGCCCGCCCTGCCCGCCTCCTGGTAGTAGGCCTCGAGGCTGGTCGGGATCGCCATGTGCCAGACCGAGCGCACGTCGGCCTTGTCGACCCCCATCCCGAACGCGTTGGTGGCGACGACCACATCGACCTCACCGGCCATGAAGCGGTGCTGGGCGGCGCCGCGTTCCTCCGCCTCCATCCCGGCGTGGTAGCGCACCGCCCGCAGCCCGCCGTCGCGCAGCGTCGCGGCGAGCTCGTCGGTGTCCTTGCGCGTGCCGCAGTAGACGATCGCCGGCCGGTTCGCCGCGTCGGCCAAACCCGCTTCGAGCAGGGCGAGGCGCCGCGCCTTGGAGCCCTTCCCCTCCAGCCGCACCACGTCGAACGAGAGGTTGGGACGGTCGAAGCCCGAGCGGACCTGGAGCGGCTCGCGCATTCCGAAGCGGGCTGCGATCTCGCGCCCCACCGCCTCGGTCGCGGTCGCGGTGCAGGCCATCACGGTGGGGCGGCCGAGCCGCTCGGCTACCTGCGGCAGACGTAGGTAGTCGGGCCGGAAGTCGTGGCCCCACTCCGAGACGCAGTGCGCCTCGTCGACGGCGAGCAGGTCGATGCGGCGCCGGGCGATCGCCTCGAGGAAGAACGAGGAACCGAAGCGCTCGGGCGAGCAGTAGACGATCCGCGCCTCGCCGACGCGCACCTGCTCGAGCGCCCGGCGCACCTCCTCGCCTTCCATCGCGGAGGTGACCATCGCGACCGGGTGGCCGGCGGCGGTGAGGCGCTTCCACTGATCGACGATCAGCGCGATCAGGGGGCTGACGACGATCGTCAGGTCAGGCGACGCGAGTCCAGGCAACTGGTAGCAGAGGCTCTTGCCGCCACCGGTCGGCATCACGACCAGCGAGTCGCGGCCCGCCAGCGCCGCCTCGACCGCCTCGCGCTGGCCCGGGCGGAAGGTTTCGAAGCCGAGCTGGCCCAGCAGCGCCTCGGCGCGATCGCGATCCGGTGACATCGCCGCAGGGTACGTCCGTGGGGGGACACCGGTCAGGTTTCCCTTGCGCGAATGCGGGGAGACGAACACCGTCCCCGAGACAAGGAGGAGAGATGTCGACGCTTGCGATCGTCGCAATAGTGGTCGTGGCCCTGATCGTTCTCGCCCTGGTGATATCGGCTTCCCGCCGTAAGTCGCACGACCGCGAGTTCCGTGAGGTCCAGACCGAGGCGCAGCACGACGACGCCCGTCATCACCGTGAGCGGGTCGAGGAGAAGCGCACCGAGGCGGCGGTCGCCGAGGAGCGGGCCAAGCGCGCCCAGGTCGAGGCCGAGCTCGAAGAGGAACGGGCGGGGCAGCGCGAGCGCGAGCTGGAGAACGAGCGCTGAGCGCAGCCGCAGCGCCGCGGTGACGGGCGTCCGCCCTCAGGTTCGTCGCCGCAATTTGGGGTATTGGGTCGAAGGGAGGTGCGTGGGTGAAGGTCTTCGATCAAGGAGGAGAGACCAGTGGCGCAGACCAAATCGAAATCGAGGAGTCCCTCGAAATCGAAATCGAAATCGGCTTCCAGCAACGGCTCCAACGCCAAATCCAGGAGCACCGCGCGCAAACCGAAAAGCAGCGCCGGTAAATCGAAAAGCAGCGCCGGTAAATCCCGGAGCAGCGCGGGCAAAGCGAAAGCGAAAAGCTCGCGCCGGAGCTCGAACAGCGGCGGTCCGGTCGGTTCGGCCAAACAGGCGGCGCAGAGCACGGCCAAAGGCGCGGGTCAGACGGCGAAACAGGCCGGCAAATCGGTCGGGCGTGTGGCCGGCAAGGCGAAGGTCCCGCTCGTGGCCGGCGGCGCGGCCCTGATGGGTGCGGCCGGCGGACTCGCGATGGGCGCCCGCTCGCGGCGCGTCAAGGGGCTCGCCAAGGCGATGCAGCGGCCGAAGGTCAAGGTGAAGTCGCGGGACGTCAAGCACGCGGCCAAGGAAGTAGGGGCGATGGGCGCCCAGATGGGCCGACTCGCTTCAGAGCTTCAGACCGCGCGCGAACAATCGAACGGCAAGCACCGCTCGCCGGTCGAGGTCGTCCTTCAGGGGCTAACCACGCGCGGACGGTAGCCAGGGCTGATACCACCGGCAGATCCCGCGGGTGAGCTTCTCGGCCTGCTCGGGACCCCATGAGCCGCGCTGGTAGGGGTGGACGGGGCCCGGTTCGTCGAGCAGCGGCTGCACGACGCGCCAGGTCTCCTCGATCGACTCCTCGCGGGTGAACAGCTGCGCGTCGCCCGCGAGCGCGTCGGCCAGCAGGCGCTCGTAGGGTTCCGGCTCTTCGCCGGGCTCCTTTTCGAAGAGGACCTCCAGGTCGGCCGGCTCGAACGCCTCCTCGCCGGCCTTCTTCGCAAGCAGTCGCAGACGGGCGCCGGGCTGCGGGTCGATCCGGATCGTCATCTCGTTTTGGCCGGGTCGCGGCCCGTTGCCGATTCCCAGCGGCGGCGGTCGCTTGAAGACGACGCTGACCTCGGTCGCCTTGACCGGCATCTCCTTGCCGGCTCGCACGAAGAAGGGGACGCCGCTCCAGCGCCAGTTGTCGATCGCCAGCTCCAGCGCGACGTAGGTCTCGGTGGTCGAGTCGGGGGCGACGTTCTCCACGTCCCGGTAGCCCTCGTACTGGCCGCGCACGTAACGGTCGGGATCGGCCGGGCGGATCGCCTTGAACAGCTCCAGCTTCTTGTCGCGCACCGAATCGGGATGGTTGCCGGCGGGGGGCTCCATCGCGACCAGCGCCAGCACCTGGAGGATGTGGTTCTGGACCACGTCGCGCAGCGCCCCGACCGCGTCGTAGAAGCGGCCGCGGTCCTCGACCCCGAAGTCCTCGGCCATCGTCATCTGCACGTAGGCGATCTGCTCGCGGTTCCAGACCGGCTCCAGCAGCGAGTTGGCGAAGCGCAGGTAGGAGATGTCCATCACCGGCTCCTTGCCGAGGAAGTGGTCGATCCTCAGGATCTGCTCCTCGCGCAGCACGCTGCGCAGCTCGGCGTTGAGCTCGCGCGCCGACTCGAGGTCGTGGCCGAAGGGCTTCTCGATCACGACGCGGGCGTTGGCGACGAGGCCGGCGTCGTCGAGTCCGCGCACGACGGTCGCGAAGAGCGAGGGCGGCACCTCCAGGTAGAAGGCCGGCCGCTGCGCGTCGCCGATCGCCTCGTGGACGCGCTGGTAGGTGGCCGGGTCGGCGTAGTCGCCCTGGACGTAGGAGAGACGGGAGGCGAGCCGGGCGAAGACGTCCTCGTCGGGGCCGCCGACGGTGCTCGAGATCGCCTCGCGGGCGTGGCGGCGCAGCGTCTCGTCGTCCCACTCGTCGATCGCGACGCCGACGATCGGGCAATCGAGCATCCCCCGCGCCTCCAGCCGGTAGAGGGCGCGGAAGGTCATTTTGCGCGCCAGGTCCCCGGTCAGGCCGAAGATCGTCAGCACGTCGGCGGGTGCGGCGCCGTTCGCGGTTCTCGCGCTCGCGGCCATCCCGGCCAGGCTATCCGAGCGGCGACTGTGGACTTGACCACACTCCAGTGTGGTCAAAACCGCAGTCGGCGAGGTCCCGCATAGGATTGTTCAACTGATGGAGCTGGGACTGGTCGGACTGGGGCGCATGGGCGCAAACATGGCGCGTCGCCTGATGCGCGACGGCCACCGCATCGTCGCCTACGACGTCGATCCGGATGCGGTCGAGGCGCTCGCGGCCGAGGGAGCCGAAGGGGCTGCCTCGCTGGAGGAGCTGGCCGCGAAGTTGAGCGCGCCGCGCGGGGTCTGGGCGATGGTGCCCGCGGGGGAGATCACCGGCCGCACGATCGACGCCTTGGCGGCGGTGCTGGAGCCGGGCGACGCGATCGTCGACGGCGGCAACTCCTACTACCGCGACGACATCCACCGCGCCGAGAAGCTGCGCGAGCGCGGGATCGACCTCATCGACTGCGGGACGAGCGGCGGCGTCTTCGGTCTGGAGCGCGGCTACTGCCTGATGATCGGCGGGCCCGACGAGGCTGTCGCGCGGCTGGAGCCGGTCTTCGCCTCGCTGGCGCCCGGCGTCGAGGCCGCCGACCGCACCCCGGGCCGCGAGGGCGAGCCGTCGCCGGCCGAGCGTGGCTACCTGCACTGCGGTCCCAACGGCGCGGGCCACTTCGTGAAGATGGTCCACAACGGCATCGAGTACGGGTTGATGGCGGCCTACGCGGAGGGCCTCAACATCCTCCGCAACGCCGACGCCGGCAGGGCGGAGCGCGAGGCCGACGCGGAGACGGCGCCGCTCGACCACCCCGAGTACTACCGCTACGACATCGACGTGGCCGAGGTGGCCGAGGTGTGGCGGCGCGGCAGCGTGATCGGCTCCTGGCTGCTGGACCTGACGGCGGCGGCGCTGCGCGAGTCGCCTGGCCTGGAGGGGTTCGAGGGGCGTGTCTCCGACTCCGGCGAGGGCCGCTGGACCTCGATCGCGGCGATCGACGAGGGCGTGCCGGCCCCCGTGCTCACCGCCGCCCTCTACGAGCGTTTCGCCTCGCGCGATCTCGACGACTTCGCCAACAGGGTTCTCTCGGCGATGCGCAAGCAGTTCGGCGGCCACCAGGAGAAGCCGCGCTAGGCGCGGCGGGCTTCCGGATGGCGATCGAGACCGAGGTATTCGCCGACGCCGACGCGGCATCGCGGCGCGCGGCGGAGCTGATCGCCGCTGCCGGGCAGGAGGCGGTCGCGGCGCGGGGGGAGTTCACGCTGGCGCTGAGCGGCGGTAAGAGCCCATGGCGGATGGTCGCCCTGCTCGGCGACATCGCCGAGATGCCCTGGGAGCGGACGCGGATCTTCCAGGTGGACGAGCGCGTCGCGCCGCCCGGCGACGAGGCGCGCAACCTCACCCACCTGATCCAGATGCTCGCCCTCTCGCACCAGTCGGGCCTCAAGCCGATGCCCGTCACAAGCCGCGACCTCGACGCCGCCGCCGCCGACTACGAAGCGCAGCTGCCCGAGCGCCTCGACCTCGTCCACCTCGGCATCGGCCCCGACGGCCACACCGCTTCGCTCGTGCCCGGTGACCCGGTGCTCGACGTTGACGACCGCCGCGTCGCCGTCACCGGCGGCGAGTACGAAGGGCACCGACGGATGACGCTGACTTTCCCCGAGCTCGCCGCGGCGCGCAGGATCCTCTGGTTGACCCTCGGCGAGAAGGTCCGCGAGCCGCTCGCCAAGCTGCGCGCCGCCGATCGCTCGATCCCGGCAGGCCGGGTCGAGAACGAGGCGATGGTGGTCGTCGCCGACGAGGCGGCGGCGGGCGACTCTTAGCGCCCCGCGCTCGCCAGTTCGGTTTTCAGCTCCTCGAGCCGCTGGCACCGGGGGTCGTTCGCGCCGACCATGCGGGTCAACCACGCTTCGACGTCGGCCAGGTCGAGTTCCCCCGCGACCGTCATCTTCTCGAGGTCAAGCCAGTCCTTGCGGCGGTCGAACATCGCCTTACAGACGGCCAGGTGCTCGGGAGCGAGAATCGGAAGCGTGATGCCCGCGAACGGCACGCGCCGCACCCCCTTTTTCATTGCTTCGTGGATGGGGGCGTAAGCGAAGAAGAGATCGACCGGGTTGCCTCCCCACCAGAGCCGACACTGGCCGTCCCGCTCCAGCGAGAAGGAGTCGAGATCGTCGATTTGGATTCCGATCTCGCCGAGGGCTTTGATCACCTTGGGCCAGTCCGAGACAGGCAGGAACAGGTTCAGGTCTATGTCGATCGTCGCCCGCGGCTCGGCGTAGTAGGCGAGGGCGAGGGCACCACCGACGGCGTGAGGAACTCGCGCCGACCGCAGCGCTTCGTGGATCGCGATCACCTTGTCCGGCAACGGGGGCTCCTCCGCCACGAATCGCTTCCGGACGGGCGGGCTCATTCGGTCCGCGTGTCGAGTCTCGGGAAGCGGAGCGGTTTGCCGCGCCGGCCTCCTGAGGGAAGTGCGTCGGCTAGGAGCAGCAGGTCCACCAGTGCCTTGCCTTTCTCCGCTGGCGTCGCGGCCATCCATTCGGCCACCTCGTGAGCCGCCTCATGCCATTGAGAGGGTTGCCGGCGATCGCCGCGGCCGCTTTGCAGGAGGTCGAGCAGGAGGCGCCGCAGAGTGGGGTCGATCCGGTGTCCTTTACCCAACGCGGCGATCAGCTCGCGTGCCGCCCGGTCCGCCGGAGGCATCGCGACTGGCGCGCTGACCTTCCGTGCGGCTTGGCGGAGAGCCTCGAAGTCGATCGGTTTCGAGGCCTTGGCGTGTGCCTTGGCCAGAACCTCGTCATTCAGCTCTTCGAAGGAGGCCAGCGTTCGGCTCCGCGGGCCTTTGGGAGTCTGATGGGACTCCCGAATCTCGAACCGGCCTGGTTTGGTGGCGACCACGAAAGCCATAGTGGGTAAATTGTACCACTACTGCCTCTCGACCTTCCCGTCACGCGCCACCAGCACCTCGCTGACCAGCTCCGGAGGGAAGAGCCCGTGGGCGGCGAGGCCGGGGTCCGCGTCGAGCCAGGCGGCGAGGGCGGTGGGGTCGGCGACCGGTCCGTTGTAGTCGGCGATGACGCCGTCGTCGGGACTCGGTGGGGCGTCCCGCGGCGCCACGTCCTCGCCGAGCCGGGCGAGCGTCGAGCGCAGGCCGTAGGCGAATAGCTCGAGCGGGATCGGCGCGCTCAGCGAATCGACGGGCTTGCTCGAGTCGGCGATGACGACGAAGCGCTCGGCCGCCGCGGCGACGACCTTCTCGCGCAGGTGGGCGCCGCCGCCGCCCTTGACCAGCCAGCCGTCCGGCGTCACCTGGTCGGTGCCGTCGATCGCGATGTCGAGCCGGCGCAGCTCGCTGAACTCCTCGACGGGGAGGCCGAGCTCGCGCGCCTGTTCCTCGGTCGCGATCGAGGTGGCGACGCAGCGGATGTCGCTCAGGCCGCGGCGGGCGATCGCCGGCAGCAGCTCGGCGACCGTCGAGCCGGTGCCGAGGCCGACCGTCATCCCGTCCTCGACCAGCTCCGCCGCCGCCTCGGCAGCCAGGCGCTTCTCCTCTTCGGTCCCCACGGCGGCGCACTCTAGAGCGGTGCGCCGACGGGCCGTCGCCCTATCCTCGCTGGCGATGGAGGCCCGAATCTGGCTGAGCGGCGACGTCGCGCCGCGCTCCTTCCCGTTGCGCGAGGGCGCGACGACGATCGGGCGCGATCCCGAGGCCGAGGTGCCGCTCGACGACGAGGCGGTCTCCTGGCACCACCTCGAGATCGAGAGCCGCGGCGGCGTCCTGATGGCGACCGACCTCGACAGCCGCAACGGCACGGCGCTGAACGGCGAGCGGCTCGACCGGCCGCGCCGCCTGCGCGACGGCGACACGCTGATCGTCGGCTCGCAGCGGCTCGAAGTGTCGATTCCCAACGCCGGCGCCGGTGGGGCGACGGTCGCGGCCACCGCGCCGTCGGTGCCGCTCAGCGAGGAGGAGCGCGCCACCGCGGCGGCACTCGTCGCTCCCTATCGCAGCGCCGGCGCTTTCGCCGGCCGGCCCGCCACCCGCGCCGAGCTGGCCGAGGCGCTCCACGTCAGCGAGCGCACCGCCCAGCGTCGCCTCGACGCCCTCGCGGCCAAGCTCGGCGTTCCCGGCGACGCCGGCCGCGAACGCCCGCGCCTGATCGCCGCACGGGTGATCGAGCTCGGCCTCGACCGCTGAGCACGCATGTCCCGGACCGGGCCAAACGTGGCCCGCTCGGTGGCGCGGCTGTCGTTGGCCGGTACGCGCCCAGGCCCGAGCATCGGTGACCCAACGTCACTACTCCGAAAGGAACTCAGATGCTCAACCGTTCGCTGTTCACCGCCCTGCTGGCCCTCCTCGCCTTCGCCCTCTCGTCGGCCCACGCCATGGCCGCCTCGTCGGGCGCGGTCGTCTTCTCGCGCGTCACCGAGGACAGCCGCACCTACGAAAAAGCCGACGGCGAGAAATTCGTCAAAGAGGCCGAAGGCGGCCTCTTCGCGGCGCGCAACGGGCGCCTCAACACGCTGACCGACAACCCGGCCGACGCCGAACCGGCCTTCTCCTCAGACGGCCGCATGATCGCCTTCGTCCGCGGCGGCGACGTCTACGTGATGCGCGCCGACGGCTCCGGCCAGCACGCCGTCAGCGGCGGCGCCGAGCTCGACAGCCGGCCAGTCTTCTCGGCCGACGGCAGGCACGTCGTCTTCCAGCGGGCCGCCGCGGCGGGCGCGGCGCGCGACCTCTACTCGGTCGGCGTCGGCGGCGGCAACCTGCGGCCGCTGGTCCAGTCGCCCGAGGACGACCACTCGGTCACCTTCTCCTCCGACGGCAGGACGATCGTCTTCGTCCGCAGCACCGCCGGGGCGAGCGACGACCTCTACTCGGTCCGCCCCTCCGGCGCGGCGCTGCGGCGCCTCACCAAGACCGGCCGGATCGACGAGTTCGCGCCGCGCTTCGCCGCGGTCGGCATCGCCTACAGCCGCGGTGAGAGCGGCGAGGGCCCGGAGGCCTACGCCGACATCTACGTGATGCGCCGCGACGGCCGCAAGCAGCGCGAGCTGGTCGCCGGCGCCGGCTCCTCCTACATCGAGGACGTGACGCCCAACGGCCGTCTGCTCCTCTTCCGCCGCGACCAGGGGCTGTGGGTCAAGCCGCTGCCGCTCAAAGGCGAGAAACGGGCCCACAAGCTGATCGAGCTGCCCGACGAGTCCCAGGCCAACGCCGTGTTCTCCTCGGACGGGCGCGAGGTCGCCGCCTTCGTCGCCACCGAGACGACGACCGAAGTCCGCCAGACGCTGACCGCGATCTCCGTCGACACGGGTCGCCAGCGCCAGCTCACCGACGGCTTCTCGTCCTCGTTCGGAGAGGTGACGACGACGATCGGCCAGGTGATGGCCTGGCAGCCGGCGCGCTAGGCGCAGGCGGACCCGCCGTGAGTCAGGCGCCCGTATGGCGCTCAACTCACGGCGGGTCTCGGCGGCGAGCGTCGATATAACGGCGGGGTGGCGGAACCCTCGATCGGCTCGACCCTCGCCGGCTACCGCATCGACGCGCTGATCGCCCGGGGCGGGATGGGGGTCGTCTACATGGCGACCCACCTGGCGCTGGAACGGCCGGTGGCGCTGAAGGTGATCGCCAGCCACCTCGCCGAGCAGGAGGGCTTCCGCGAGCGCTTCCTGCGCGAGTCCCGCCTCGCCGCCAGGCTCGACCACCCCGGCGTCGTCCCCGTCTACGACGCCCGCGAGGACGACGGCGAGCTGATCGTGGCGATGCGCTTCGTCAAGGGCGGCGACCTGAAGCGGCGGATCGCGGCGCGGGGCCCACTGCCGCCGCCGCAGGCGATCGACCTGCTCGCCCAGGTCGCCGCGGCGCTCGACGCGGCCCACGCGGAGGGGATCGTCCACCGCGACGTCAAGCCGCACAACATCCTGCTCGAAGGGGACCGCGCCTACCTCACCGACTTCGGGCTCGCCAAGGCGCTCGGCGACTCGGGCGTGCTCAGCGACGCCTCAGTGGTGGGGACGGTCGCATACATGTCGCCGGAGCAGTGGCGCGGCTCGCGGATCGGCCCGGCCGCCGACGTCTACTCGCTCGGCTGCGTCCTCTACGAGGCGGTTACCGGCGTCGCCCCCTTCGCCCGCCAGGCAGGCGACTCCGAGCCGGAGATGCCGCGCGGCCTCGACGCCGTGATCGAACGGGCCGTCGCCAAGGATCCCGGCGACCGCTACCCGAGCGCCGGGGCGCTGATCGAGGCCGCGCGCGAGCGTCAGGGCGCCACGCCGACCGCGACCGCCGTCCTCACCGAGGCGCCGGACCGGCCGACGCTGGCGCTGGGGGAACGGACGCGGCGCTTCGAGGATGGCACGCCCGCCTGGAGGGTGGCCTTCGGTCAGGGACGATGGCTGCTGGGGGGCGGTCTCGCCCTCCTCGCCGCCGCGATCGTCGCGGCCCTGCTCCTCTTCGGCGGCGACGACGTCTCGGTCTCCGACCCGATCGAGGTCGGGCGCGGGTCGCTGCGCCTTGCCACTGGGGACGGGGCGGTCTGGGCGACGAGCGCGGCGGACGGCCGGCTCTGGAAGATCGACCCGCGCAGCGGCGAGGTAGTCGGAGAGGCCGTCCGGCTGGGGGAGGGGATCGCGGGCGTCGCGGTCGGCAACGGCACCGTCTGGGTCACCAGCCCGCGAACGGGCGAGGTGATCCGCTTCGAACCCGCCTCCGAGCGACTGCGCCGAATCCGCGTCGGCGGTCGCCCGGGCGCGATCGTCTTCGGCGGCGGCCGGGTGTGGGTGGCGGACGAGGCCGGCGGAGGGATCACCGCGATCAATCCCGCCGGCGACGAGGTCTACAAGCGCGGCATCGAGCCGGACGCGACGCCGCTGCGGCTGGCGGTCGGCGCCGGGGCGGTTTGGGCCAGCAGCGCCTCGACCGGCAGGATCAGCCGCATCGGCTTCGAGACGGCGGCCGCGGACCGTCCGATCCCGGTGGGGCGGGGCCCGGCCGGCATCACCGTGGGCGGGGGCTTCGTCTGGGTCGCGACGACGCGGGACGACACGGTCTCGCGGGTCGACCCGTCGATCCGCGGCCGCTTCGGCGAGCCGATCGAGGTGGGCGACCGGCCCGGCGGGATCGACGCCGGCACCAGTGTGGTCTGGGTGGCGAACGCGGGCGACGGCACGGTCAGCCGCATCGACATCGAGAGCGGCGAGGCGGTGGGCGACCCGATCGACGTCGGCCCGAGTCCCGGCGCGGTCGCCGTCGGCGAAGAGGCGGTCTGGGTCGCCAACAACGGCGACGGGACCGTCACCAGAATCGAGCCCTGACCGCCGACGGGCCGCAAAGCGGAGACATGGGCCGCTTTGCGGCCCGTCGGCCGGGTAGGGTCGGCCCGTGACCCCGCTTCGCGAGACGGCCGCGTGGCAGGCGCTCGAACGCCATTTCGATGAGTTCCACGGCCGCCACCTGCGCGACCTCTTCGCCGTCGATCCCGGGCGCGGCGAGCGGCTGGTCGCCGAGGGCGCCGGTCTCTACCTCGACTACTCCAAGAACCGGGTCGTGGACGAGACGCTCGCCCTGCTCGGCGACCTCGCCCGCGAGCGCGGCGTCGAGGAGCGGCGCGAGGCGATGTTCCGCGGCGAGCGGATCAACGTCTCCGAGGATCGCTCGGTCCTCCACGTCGCGCTGCGGATGCCGCGCGAGCGCTCGCTCCTGGTCGACGGAACCGACGTCGTCGCTCAGGTCCACGAGCTGCTCGACCGCATGGCGGCCTTCGCCGAGCGGGTCCGCGCGGGCGAGTGGACCGGCCACACGGGAAAGCCGATTCGCAGCGTCGTCAACGTCGGCATCGGCGGCTCCGACCTGGGTCCGAGGATGGCCTACGAGGCGCTGCGCCATTACAGCCGCCGCGAGACGAACTTCCGCTTCGTCTCGAACGTCGACGGCACCGACTTCGCCGAGGCGACCCGCGACCTGGACCCAGCGGAGACCCTCTTCGTCATCTCCTCGAAGACCTTCACGACGCTGGAGACGATGACCAACGCCCGCACCGCGCGCGAGTGGGCGCTCGGCCACCTCGGCGGCGACGAGGCGGCGGTCGCCAAGCACTTCGTCGCCGTCTCGACCAACGCCGATGGGGTCGCCGAGTTCGGCATCGACACCGAGAACATGTTCGGCTTCTGGGACTGGGTCGGCGGCCGCTACTCGATGGACTCGGCGATCGGCCTCTCGACGATGCTTGCGATCGGCCCCGAGCGCTTCGCCGAACTGCTCGCCGGCTTCCACGCGATGGACGAGCACTTCCGTACCGCCCCGCTGGAGCGCAACCTGCCGGCGCTGCTGGGCCTGCTCGCCGTCTGGTACGCCGACTTCTTCGGCGCCGAGACCTGCGCGGTGCTGCCCTACGACCAGTACCTGCACCGTTTCCCCGCCTACCTGCAGCAGCTGACGATGGAGTCGAACGGTAAGCACGTCACCGTCGAGGGGGGCCGCGTCGATTACGACACGGGGGCGATCTACTGGGGAGAGCCGGGCACCAACGGCCAGCACTCCTTCTACCAACTGCTCCACCAGGGCACGCGCCTCGTGCCCTGCGACTTCATCGGCTTCATGCGCTCGCTCAACCCGATCGGCGAGCACCACGACCTGCTCCTCTCCAACGTCTTCGCGCAGGGCGAGGCGCTCGCCTTCGGCAGGACCGCCGAGGAGGTGCGGGCGGAGGGGACGCCGGAGGCGGTCGTGCCGCACCGCGTCATGGAGGGCAACCGTCCCTCGAACACGATCCTCGCCGAGCGGCTCGACCCACGAACCCTCGGCGCCCTCGTCGCCCTCTACGAGCACAGCACCTTCGTCCAGGGCGCTGTCTGGGGGATCGACTCCTTCGACCAGTGGGGGGTCGAGCTCGGCAAGCAGCTCGCGAAGGCGATCGTGCCGGAGCTGCGGGCGACCGAGGAGCCCGAGTTGGGCCACGACAGCTCGACCAACGCGCTGATCCGCCGCTACCGCGCGGCGCGCGCCAGGCCGGACGCGCACGAGGAGTAAGCGATGCCGCTCGACGCCCTCCCGCTCGCGGCGTCGGAGTCGAACCTGCTCGCCGCGCGCGAGCTGATGGCGTTCACGCTCGCCTTCCACATCGTCCTGGCCTGCCTCGGCGTCGCCTTGCCGGCGCTCATCCTCGTCGCCAACTGGCTGGGGCTGCGGCGCGGCGACGGGGACGCGCTGCGCCTGGCGCGGCGCTGGTCGAAGGCGATGGCGGTCACTTTCGCGGTCGGCGCGGTCACCGGGACCGTGCTCAGCTTCGAGTTCGGCCTGCTCTGGCCGCGCTTCATGGAGCGCTTCGGCGACGCATTCGGCATCGCCTTCGCGATCGAGGGCATCTTCTTCTTCATCGAGGCGATCTTCCTCGCGATCTACATCTACGGCTGGAAGCGGTTGCGTCCCTGGCCGCACTTCTGGTCGGGCGTGCCGATGGTGGTAACCGGCATCGGTGGCGCCTTCTCGGTGGTCAGCGCCAATGCCTGGATGAACCAGCCGGGCGGCTTCACGCTCGACGCCGCCGGGAGGGTGATCGACACCGATCCGATCGAGGTCATCTTCAACGGGGCCTGGCACTACGAGGTGCCGCACATGATTCTCGCCGCGTACATG
>DASWMG010000192.1:0-4614 GCA_036399875.1 Solirubrobacterales bacterium | reverse complement strand
CCGAGCGGATGCGGCTGGGTACCGGCGTGGTCGGCGTCTTCCAGCGAGGGCCGGCCCTGCTCGCCCAGGAGGCAGCGGCGCTCGCCGATGCCTCGGGCGGGCGCTTCGCGCTCGGTATCGGCTCGTCCTCGGACCGGATCGTCGAAGGCTGGAACGGCATCCCCTTCGAGCGCCCGCTGAGCCGCGTCCGCGAGACCGTCGAGTTCGTCCGCACCGCCCTCGACGGCGAGCGCACGGCGAGCGGTTTCAAGCTGGAGAGCGCGCCCCCGGACCGCGTGCCGATCGTCCTCGCCGCGCTGCGAGGCAAGATGCTCGAGCTGGCGGTCGAGCGCGCCGACGGCGCCTTCACCAACTTCCTGCCGCTAGCCGGCCTGCCGAGGGTGACGGCGCAGCTCGACGGCGCGCCCGAGGGCTTCGAGCTGCTCTGTCGCTTCTTCTGCCTGCCGGGCGAGCGCGAGGCGGTCGAGCCGCTCGCCCGCTTCATGTTCTCCTCCTACATAACCGTCCCGGTCTACGCCGCCTTCTACCGGTGGCTCGGCTATGGGGAGCAGATAGATCCGATGATCGCCGCCTGGGAGGCCGGCGACCGCCAGGGCGCCGCGGCGGCGGCGCCCTGGGAGCTGATCGAGGACATGTTCGTCTTCGGCACCGCCGAGCGGATGCGTGAGCGTTTGGAGGCTTTCGTCGCCGGCGGCATCACCTTGCCGGTCCTGACCCCGATCGTCACCCCCGACAAGCTGGCGGAGACGATCGAGGCGCTGGCGCCCTAGCGGCCTCAGTACTCGACCTCGACACCCAGCCCGAAGGCGCGCTCGCCCGCCAGTTCGGCGATGCTGTCGACAACCGGCGCATGCCACCCTTCGGCACGAGCCCGGGCGGCGACGACGTCGAGCGCCTCCCCGAGCTTCGCCGCCGCCCTCGCGGCCAGCTCGCGGAAGCGCTCGAAGTCGAAGGAGCAGTCTTCGGCGATCTGCGCCAGTTCGAGCAGGTAGGCCGTCTCGGCGTAGTCCTCGGCGATCACCATCCCGGTGTGCAGCGGCTCGTCGTAAACGGCGGTCGAGGCGAGGTCGTAGAAGGGCGCCAGCGACATGCCGTTGCCGTGAAAGAGCAGCGCGAAGTTTTCGCCGTGGGCGTCGCCGTTGCCGAGCATGTAGTTGCAGAAGGCGATCGCGAAGAGCGCCGAGGGGTCGTCATCGGGCGCCACCGCCCGCAGCAGGCCGCACGACTCCGGGAAGCCGGGGCCGTCGGCGCAGGCCTCTCCCCCGTTGCCGGCGCGCGGATAGCCAAGCGCCTGGCAGAAGCTCTCCTGGTGGACCCGCCTGGCGCTAAGGCCGCATCCCTCGCGATCGAAGCGCTTCGCGACGAGGCAGTCGCGCCCGCCGATCCGCTCGACGGAGGTGGCGGGGACCGGCAGCCCGATCTCGCGCACGACGCTCGTGCAGAACATCTCGTTGGCGACGAATTCGGGGTATTCGCCGGTTTCGGGCTTGACCACGTGCGTACTGGGCAGCGCCGCCTCCGGCCAGGCCCAGCGTCCCTCGCGCTCGTCGCGAACCAGGCTCAGCTTGTGGCGCACGCCGCCCAGCGCGAAGCGCATGCGCTGCTCGCGGCCGGAGTCGAAGTGGCGGGCCGGCGGCGCCAGCACACCCCGCAGCTCGTCCGCGTCGAGCCAGGCGATCGCGTCCTCGCGCGGTGGGACGACCGGCGTTCCGCGCGGCAGGAAGACGACCGCGCCGGCGCAGTCGCGCCCGGTCGCCTCGATCAGCCCGTAGCCGTCCTTCGGGTCCAGGCGCAGCTCCCGGGCGAGCCGCAGCCGGCGCAATCCCTTCGGCAGCAGTCCCTCGACGAAAGCCTGGGTCGCGGCCGAGCTGAAGGGCTCTACCCGGGTCGGCAGGGCGCTGCTGAGGAGGGAGACGCCGGTGCCAACCTCCTCGACCAACTCGGGGGCGTAGGCGAGGCGATAGTCGTTCTCGCCAGCCGGAAACAGGGTTCCGATCCGCTCGCCGTACAGGTGGACGTCAAGGGTCACTGGGCCTCCTCGGGGTTTTCCCTCTCCCCTTGTGCGAGATGACTCTAACCGGAGGCGAGGCTCAGCGCATAGTCGCCCGCCGGATCCGGGAACCAGCCGGCGAGCGTCAGACCGGCTTCGCGGTAGGTCGCTTCGAGCGTTGCGCGCGTGAACTTCGCCGAGATCTCGGTTCGCATCGTCTCGCCGGCGCTGAAGTCGACGACCAGGTCGAGGCCGGCGACCCGCACCGTCTGGTCGGCCAGCGAGCGCAGCCCGATGTCCATGCGGGCCTGACCGGCGTCATAGCGCGCGACGTGCTCGAAGCGGTCGAGGTCGAAGTCGGCGCCGAGCTCGCGGTTGAGGACGTGGAGCACGTTCTTGTTGAACTCGGCGGTGACGCCGGCGGAGTCGTCGTAGGCGGCCTCCAGGCGGGCCGTCTCCTTGACCAGGTCGGTGCCCAGCAGGAGGTGGTCTCCCGGGCCGAGGAGCGCCGCGACGCGCCTCAGGAACGCGGCGCGGGCGTCGGGGTAGAGGTTGCCGATCGTCCCTCCGAGGAAGGCGACGAGCCGGCCGTCAGTCCCTTCGGGGATGCGCGCGAGGTCGTGCTCGAAGTCGCAGACGAGACCGTGGACGGCCAGCTCGGAGTACTCGGCGACCAGCGCCTCGGCGGTCGCCCCGGTGATCTCCGCCGAGATGTCGAGCGGCACGTACTTGGTCAGGCAGCGGGCGTCGCGCATCGCGCTCAGCAGGTGACGGGTCTTCGCCGCCGAGCCGGAGCCGAGCTCGACCAGCGTGGTCGGGTTGCCGGCGGTGGCGACGATCTCGGCGGAGCGCTCCGTGAGGATCGTCCGCTCGGCGCGGGTCGGGTAGTACTCGGGCTGCTCGGTGATCCGCTCGAAGAGCTGCGAGCCCCGCTCGTCGTAGAAGTACTTCGGCGGCAGCTCCTTCGGCTCCGCGGTGAGGCCGCGGCGGACGTCGTCCTCCATACGGGCGCGGCCGTCGCCGTCGAGGTGGACCTCGATCTCGATCTGTCCGGGGGCGGCGGAGGGCATCAGCCGGCGTCTCGCGCGCAGCGTAGGCCGGCGAAGATTTGGCGGCGCTCCGGCAGGTCCCAGTTGCGGAAACTGGGGCGCATCACGTTGGGGCAGGTCGCGCGCGAGCCGCCGCGCAGGACCTTGTATTCGCCGCCGAAGAAGACCTGCGAGTACTCGGGGTAGGGGAACGGCTCGAAGCCGGGATAGGCGAGGAAGTCCGAAGACGTCCACTCCCAGACCTGGCCGACGGCGAGCAATCCCGGCCCGCCGTCGGCGAGCGGCCCGCGCGCCGCCTCCCACTCCGCCTCGGTGGGCAGCCGCTTGCCGGCCCACCGGGCGAAGGCCCCGGCCTCGTGCCAGGAGACGTGGACGATGGGCGCGGCGGGATCGAGGCGTTCGCGGCGGCCCATCGCGTCACGCATCCAGCCACCGTCGCCGTCGGGTCTCCAGTAGAGCGGCGGCTCGCTCTCGGTCTCAGCGAGGAAATCGGCGTACTGGCCATTCGTGACGGGCATGAGATCGATCTCGAAGGCGTCCAGCTCGACCGTGTGGCGCGGTCGCTCGTTGTCGTAGGCGAAGCCGGTGGGCGGGGCGCCGATCGCGTAGGTCCCGGCGCCGATGACGATCGTCTCCGTACCCGCGGCGGATGGCGCGGCGACCGGGGTCGGATCGGCGTCTCCGGGCTCGTAGCCGTCGACCAGCATCAGCAGTTGCAGCATCGTCTCGTTGTGCTGCTGCTCGTGGGCGATCAGCATCTCGTAGACGAACCCTTCGCGCAGGAGCGGATCCTCGGCGCCGGCGTCGATCTCCACCTCGGCGAGGACCTCGAGCGTGCGCTCGCGAACGTCGGAGAGGTAGCGACGCAGCTCTTCGCCGCGGAGGATTGGCAGCTCGTTGCGGATTCGGCGCGGGTTCTCGATCGCGTCGTAGAGACGGCCGAGGTCGCCGCGCAGGGGCTCGCGGCCGCCGATCGTCTGGACCAGCCAGAGCTCCTCGAAGTTGGCGATGTGGCCGAGATCCCAGGCGAGCGGGCTGAGGATCGGCGAGTAGACGCGATTCAGCTGCTCGTCGTCGAGCGGCTCGATCAGCTCGAGCGTGCGCCGCCGCGTCTCGGCGAGCCGGTCCGCGATCGCGCCCTTGGAACTGGGGCTTGCCGTCACCTCGGTGGCGATGGGGAAAACCCTAGCGCGCTCGACTCGGCTCGCCTCCGCGTCGCCGTGGGATCAGTCGGTTCCGGCCGCCTCCGGGTCGGTCCAGGCGCGCTTGCGCCAGGGCGGCGTGACGGCAAAGCGGTAGCGATCGCCGAGCGCCGCCACCGGCTCCAGTGGGACCAGGTGAACCCGTGGCCCCGAGACGATGCGATCGAGGTCGAAGTAGCCCTCGACGTTGCCGGCGTGGCTGCCGCCCGAGACGCGCAGCAGGCCCTCGGCGGGACCCCAGCCGTTGCGCGGACGCGCTCCGAGCGTCTCGGCGAGCCCGCGGAGCGCGTCGGCGCCCGCGTCGGAGCCCGCGTTCTGGAGCCCGGCGGCGTGGTTGTAGCCCGGGTGGGAGGAGGCCCGTTCGTCGACGCTG
>DASWMG010000191.1:0-8823 GCA_036399875.1 Solirubrobacterales bacterium | reverse complement strand
CGCCTGGTCAGCACGTCGGTGGGCGCCCCCCCTACGGACCGTGCGAGCTCCGAGAAGCGCAGCGGTCCTAGCGAGAGCTCGCGGACGATCAACAGCGTCCAGCGCTCGCCGACGTGGTCGAGCGCCGTCGCGAGGCTGCATGCCTGGTCGTAGGAGCGGCGTGACACAGGTCACAGGCTAGCAATTCGCTTTGGAATACAAAGTAGATGCTTTGAATCCTGGTACAGTCGCCCCGATCTCACGCCCCGCTTACCGAACACGTTGGAGGTTCAGATGACCCGGATCGCCGATCTCACCTGGAAGCGCCCGAAGCTGGTGCTCGCCGTCGTCGCCGCCTTCGTACTCGTCGCGGGCGCGGTCGGTAAAGACGTCGAGAGCCACCTGAAGGCGGCCGGGTTCACCGACAGCGCCTCGGAGAGTGAGCGGGCGACGGCGCTCCTGACCGACCGGCTCGGCTTCGACCCCAACCCGGCGATCGTCCTGGTCGTGCGCAACCCCGGTGGGGGCCGGCTCGAGCCCTCGAGCCCGGCAGTGCGGCGCGAGGTCGCCGAGCTCAGCCGCAAGGTCGCCGCGGTCGAGGACATCGGGCGCGTCACCAACCCGCTGCGCGACCCGACCGCCAAGCGGTTGATCGCCCGCGACGGCCGCTCGCTCGTCCTCTCCGCCCATCTCGACACCGCCGACATCGAGGACACGGGTGGCATCGTCGCCGAAAAGGTGGCCCCGATCGCCGCGGCGAGCTCGCTCGATGTCGCGATGGGCGGCTTCGCGCCCGGCTTCAACGAGACCAACGACCAGACCCGCGAGGACCTGACCAAGTCCGAGCTGATCGCCTTCCCGGTGCTGGCGTTGCTCCTGCTCTTCGTCTTCCGCGGCGTCGTCGCGGCGGCGATCCCGCTCTTGATCGGCGTGATCTCGATCGTCGGCACCCTGCTCGTGCTGCGGATCATGGCCGGCGTCACCGACACCTCGCTCTTCGCGCTCAACATCGCCACCGGTCTCAGCCTCGGGCTCGCCGTCGACTACGCGCTGCTGCTGGTCTCGCGCTATCGCGAGGAGCTGGCCGCGCATGGCCACAGCCGCGAGGCTCATGTGCGCACGGTTCGCACCGCCGGGCGCACCGCGCTCTTCTCAGGGCTGACGGTGGCGGCGGCGATGGCGGCGCTGATCATCATGCCGCAGCGCTTCCTCTACTCGATGGCGGTCGCCGGAACCGCGGTCGCGCTGCTGTCCGCCGCGATCGCCCTCCTCGTGGTGCCCTCGATCCTGGCGCTGCTCGGCACCCGCATCGACGCTCTTTCGATCCGCCGCGGCCCCGCCGTCTCCGATACCTCAGACGGGTGGTACCGGATGGCGCGCGGGGTCATGCGGCGGCCCGTCGCGACGGCGCTGGCCAGCTCGGCGCTGCTGCTCGCCGCGGCGGCGCCGCTGCTCTGGACGACGCTGACCGGGCCGAGTGCCGAAGCGGTGCCGCCCGGCCAGCCTTCCTACGACGCCTACCGCTACGTCGAAGCGCATTACCCGCGCGACGTCTCCGAGGCCGTCACCGTCGCCGTCGACGGCAGCACGGGCCGCCCCCAGCTCGCCGCCTTCCGCAAGCGGGTCGAAGCGGTCCCCGGTGTCACCGGCGGCAGTCCCTTCGCCGCCGCGTCCGAGAACGTTGCCTATGCCAACTTCGCGCTCGACGGACCGGCGCTCGACGGCGCATCCCAGGACTCGGTGAACGCGATCCGCGAGCTGGCGCCGGCGAGCGGCGCCTCGGTCCTCGTCTCGGGTAATACCGCCCGTTTCATCGACCAAAAGCAGAGCCTCGCCGACCACGCGCCGGCGGTCGTCGCGATCGTCGTCCTGACGACGCTGATCGTCCTCTTCCTGCTGACCGGCTCGGTGCTGCTGCCGCTGAAGACGCTGGTGATGAACGCGCTCACCCTCGGCGCGACGCTCGGGATCCTCGTGCTCGCCTTCCAGGAGGGGTGGCTGAAGAGCCCGCTCGACTACACCGGCCCGGCGGCGGTCGAGGTGACCAGCCTCGTCTTCCTCTTCGCGGTCATCTTCGGGCTCGCCACCGACTACGCGGTGCTGGTGATGGCGCGGATCAAGGAGCGGCGCGACTGCGGCGACTCCAACGAGGAGGCGGTCGCGACCGGGATCGGCCGGACCGGGCGCGTGATCACCGCCGCGGCCCTGGCGATCGCCGTCGTCTTCCTCGCCTTCGCGGTCAGCTCGGTCTTCTTCGTCAAGCAGATCGCGATCGGGATGGCGGTCGGCGTCCTGATCGACGCCACCATCGTGCGCGCCGTCCTCGTCCCCTCGCTGATGCGCCTCTTCGGCGAGTGGAACTGGTGGGCGCCGCGTCCGCTGCGCCGGCTGCAGGAGCGCTACGGCTTCTCGGAGGGCGAGAGCGCCCCAGCGGGCGCCGGCCCTGCCCCTGAACCGGGGAGCTGACGACTCGACCGGCCGCTCCCCCGCCAAGCTCGGTCATCCGGCCAATTACGAACCGGTGCGTTTATGCTCCCCCGCGTCAAAGGGGGAATCGTGCAGAGGCCACGGATCAAGCGGACGACCGAGCGAATAGAAGTCTCCGACGGCGACGTCTATCTGCTGCGTCCGAGCGCGGGGCTGGACGTCAGGATCGAGCAGCCCACCGAGATGGAACGACGGCTGCTGGCCGCAATCGACGGCCGTCGCACACTCGAGGAGCTACGCGACGAGTTCGGCCGCGAGGCGGTCGACGACGCGGTCTCGAAACTGCAGCAGCTCGAGGTGGTCGAGGACGCTGTCGACGACGACCGTCTGGCGCCCGGCGAGCTCGCGCGCTTCGACCGCCAGCTCCGTTACTTCAGCGACATCGGCGGCGAGCTGACACCGGCGGAGTGCCAGGAGAGGCTGCGCGAGGCGAAGGTCGCCGTGCTCGGCGTGGGCGGTCTCGGCGGCTGGTCGGCGCTGGCGCTCGCCTGCACGGGAATCGGTGAGATGTGGCTGATCGACTGCGACGAGGTCGAGGTCAGCAACCTCAACCGGCAGATCATCTACACCGAGGCCGACCTCGGCCTGCCGAAGGTGGAGCGCGCGGCGGAGAGGCTGCGCGCCTTCAACTCCGAGATGCGGGTGACCACCGACGCCCGGCGCCTCGAGAGCCAGGCCGACATAGCCGCCTTCATCGCCGGCGCGGACGTGGTCATTGACGCCGCCGACTGGCCGGCCCACGAGATCGAGCGCTGGTGCAACAGCGCCTGCTTCGAGGCCGGCATCCCCTACATCACGATGAGCCACTTCCCGCCGATTGCCCGCGTGGGACCCCTCTACGTCCCTGGGGAGACCGGCTGTTATGTCTGCCAGGTCGCCGAATACCGCCGCGAGTATCCGCTCTTCGACGCCGTGGTCGAGCAGCGGCGTGCGAAACCCAGCCCGGCGGCGACCCTCGGTCCCGTCTGCGGCTTGATCGGCGGCCACGTAGCCCTCGACGTGCTGCACCTGCTGACGGGGTTGGCCAGGCCCTCGACGCACGGCGTCGCGCACATCTACGACCTGCGGACCATGGAGGTCAAACGCGAGCCGGTGGTCCCGGTGCCGGATTGCCCCGTCTGCGGGGACGCCGGGTGATTGACCGCGAGGGAGGCCGGACGACGTCCGGCCTCCCGTAGCAGTAACCCTTACTGCGACTTACTCGTCGAGATCGCCGGATAGATAACGCTGGTGACGGAAACTCTCATCGTTTCACCTCCTCACTAGGGTTCGGTCAGCCCGACTTGGTCATGGAGACCGCAGGGTGGATCTCCTTGGTGGCGGTGATCCTCATTGCGTCTTGGTCGTCGAGATCGCCGGATAGATGACGCTGGTGACGGAAACTCTCATCGATTCACCTCCTAACTAGGGTTCGAGGTCAGCTCGTCTTGGTGGTGGAGATCGCAGGGTGGATAGCCCTCGTGACGGAAATTTGCATCGACTCACCTCCTCTCACACTCGTAAGTGGGTTGGCAGTCACGTCGACTTGCTCGTGGAAATAGCGGGGTGAACAACCTCGGTGGTTGAGATCCTCATCAACTCACCTCCTTTCCCTCTTCGCTCTTTGCAGCGATGTAGACGACCTTGTAATGCCGGTCTTCGTCGGGGGGTTCCGAAAGGAGAACCTTGCCGCCGACCTCCTCCATCCCGAGAACGGCACGGCACTCGAGACCCGAAGCCGCCATCGCCTCGAGCACTTCGGGTGCAGAGCGGAAGCGCTGGCGGTTGACGAGGGTGTTCACATCGTCTCCGTCGATGCGAACCTCGTGCACCGACGGCTCCACTTCGCCGCTCGCCCGCCAGGTCCAGCGCCGGCCGTCGCATTCGACGGTTTTGCTGCTCCCCCTGGCCCAACTGCCATCGCCTTCGTACGTCGATCTCGAGTTGACGTCGAAGAGGACCAGGCCGCCCGCGGCGAGATTCGCCCGCATCCCGGCCAGGGAGCGCCGCAACTCGTCGTCGCCGAGGAGGTAGTTGATCGAGTCGTTGAGGCAGAGCACGAGCTCGAACTCGCCGTAGACCGGCAGCTCGCGCATGTCCGCCGTGTCGAGCTCGACCCGGCCATCGCCCTCTCGGCGGGCCCACTCGAGCATCGAGGGCGAAAGGTCGCAGCCGCGGACCCGCCACCCTCGGCGGAGCAGCGGCCCGAACGCGCGACCGGTGCCGCAAGCGACGTCGAGTGCTCGGTCGCCTTCGAGTCCGTGCCTCTCGAGCTCCGGCAGCAGCGTCCGCCCGAGCCACATCTCGTAGTCGTTCAGGTAGTTGACGGCGTTGTAGATCGGCGCGTACGCCTCGTAGGTGTCTAGGGCAGACCCCGATCCCATCGCCACACAGCTTATAAACATGGATGTCTACAAGGGACATCCGTCCAGGCGCCCGCACTTTCCGTCGCCGCCAGCGCGCGTGAGACCCGTCACATTGACCTTGACATCGATCGGTGTCTCGATACTCTTGCGTCCGTTCTGTAGCGGCGAGAGGCGCAGCAGCGCCCTTGCACGCGCCCCCCATCTCCAGACCCCGAAAGGTGATCGACGTTGATCGATAGCCCGCGCCGCGTCGCCGTGGTCGGCGGCAACCGGATTCCGTTTGCGCGCTCCAACTCCGTCTACTCCCGCGCCTCCAACCAGGACATGCTCACCGCCGCCCTCGACGGGCTGGTCGACCGCTTCGGCCTCGACGGCGAGCGGCTCGGCGAGGTGGCCGGCGGCGCGGTGCTGAAGCACTCGCGCGACCGCGACCTGACCCGCGAGAGCCTGCTCGGCACCCGGCTCGCGCCGGAGACCCCCGCCTACGACGTGCAGCAGGCCTGCGGCACCGGGCTGGAGACGACGATCCTGATCGCCAACAAGATCGCCCTCGGCCAGATCGACTCCGGCGTCGCCTGCGGCGTCGACACCACCTCGGACGCGCCGATCGGCGTCAACGAAGACCTGCGCGAGATCCTGCTCGACGCCAACCGCGAGAAGTCGACCGTGGGCCGGCTCAAGCAGCTCACCCGGGTCCGCCCCACCCACGTCGTGCCGGCGATCCCGCGCAACGAGGAGCCGCGTACCGGCCTCTCGATGGGCGAGCACTGCGCCGTGATGGCGACCGAATGGGGCGTCGGCCGCGAGGAGCAGGACGAACTGACGATCCGCAGCCACGACAACCTCGCCGCCGCCTACGAGCGCGGCTTCATGGACGACCTCGTCAACCCCTACCTCGGCCTGGAGCGCGACCAGAACCTGCGCCCCGGTTCGACCCCGGAGAAGCTCGCCAAGCTGAAGCCGGTCTTCGGCGGCGAGGACGGCACGATGACCGCCGCCAACTCGACCCCGCTCAGCGACGGCGCCTCGGCGGTGCTGCTGGCGAGCGAGGAGTGGGCCAAGGAGCGCGGCCTGCCGATCCTCGCCTACTTCGCCGACGGCGAGACCGCGGCGGTCGACCACGTCCACAAGCGCGAGGGCCTCTTGATGGCGCCCGCCTACGCGATGCCCCGCATGCTCGACCGCAACGGCCTGAAGCTGCAGGACTTCGACCTCTACGAGATCCACGAGGCCTTCGCCGCCCAGGTGCTCTGCACCCTGCGCGCCTGGGAAGACGCCGACTTCTGCAAGGAGCGGCTCGGCCGCAAAGCGCCGCTCGGCTCGATCAACCGCGACAAGCTCAACGTCAACGGCGGCTCACTCGCCGCCGGGCACCCGTTCGCGGCGACCGGCGGGCGGATCGTCGCCAGCCTCGCCAAGGCCCTGAACGAGCGCGGCTCGGGCAAGGGCGTGATCAGCATCTGCGCGGCCGCCGGCCAGGGCGTCGTCGCCGTGCTCGAAAGCCCCAACGACTCCAACGGCGCAGGAGGAAAAAGCAAGAAATGAGCACCGATCTCTACTCGCAGGTAGTCAACTCGCCTCCGGGGCGCCTGATCGCGCCCCGTCTCGGCCTCCCCCAGCCGCCGAAGCTGGAGCGCTATGAGCCCGGCGCGCCGGTCGTCTCCGGCCCGGTCCTTAGCGGCGCCGCCCCCGGCGGCCGGCTCGCCAAGCAGGTCGAGAAGCTGATTGGCGAGATCGGCGTCGAGGCGGCCAATGGCGACGGCAAGGCCAAGGCGGTCGTCTTCGACGCGACGGGGATCAAGGACTCGACCGAGCTCGTCGAGTTGCAGCGCTTCTTCCACCCCAACGTGCGCCGCGTCGAGCGCAGCGGCCGAGTCGTCGTGCTCGGCACGCCGCCGCAGGGCCTGCCCGCCCGCGAGGCGACCGCGCAGCGGGCGCTCGAGGGCTTCACCCGCTCGCTCGCCAAGGAGATCGGCCGCGGTATCGCCGTCCAGCTCGTCTACGTCGCGAAAGGCGCCGAGAAAGAGGTCGACTCGACCCTGCGCTTCCTGCTCTCGCCCAAATCGGCCTACGTCTCCGGCCAGGTCGTCCGCGTCGACAAGGCGGTCGCCAAAGCCGGCAAGGTCGACTGGGAGCGGCCGCTGGCCGGCCGCACCGCGCTCGTCACCGGCGCCTCGCGCGGCATCGGCCGGGCGATCGCCGAGACGCTGCACCGCGACGGCGCCGACCTGGTCTTGCTCGACGTCCCCGCGCTCTCCGAGGAACTGCAGGAGGTCGCCGGGCGCCTCAACGCGCAGACGATCGAGCTCGACATCACCGAGGACGACGCCCCGAAGCAAATCGCCGACGCGCTCGGCGACGGCGTCGACGTCGTCGTCCAC
This sequence comes from Solirubrobacterales bacterium, assembly GCA_036399875.1. Taxonomy (GTDB): domain Bacteria; phylum Actinomycetota; class Thermoleophilia; order Solirubrobacterales; family 70-9; genus VRUE01. The sequence goes on along the minus strand of DASWMG010000191.1, from coordinate 1,631 downwards.
AACGCCGGCGTCACCAAAGACCGCACGATCGCCAAGATGCCCGAGGACCGCTGGAGCGTCCTCCTGGAGATCAACCTCTCCAGCGAGGAGCGGATAAACGACGAACTGCTGAAGCGCGACCTGCTGAAGCCGAACGGGCGAATCGTCTGCGTTTCCTCGATGAGCGGCATCGCCGGCAACTCCGGCCAGACCAACTACGCGACCTCGAAGGCCGGCGTGATCGGCATGGTCGAAGCAATGGCGCCCGAACTGGCGGAGCGCGGCGCGACGATCAACGCGGTCGCGCCCGGCTTCATCGAGACGCAGATGACCGACGCGATGCCGATCGCGATCCGCGAAGCCGGCCGCCGCATGAACTCGATGTCGCAGGGCGGCAAGCCGGTCGACGTCGCCGAGACGATCGCCTGGTTCGCCAGTCCCGCCTCGGCCGGAGTCAACGGCAACACGGTCCGGGTCTGCGGCCAGAGCCTGCTCGGGGCCTGACGACGATGGCGACCCGCGCTCTCGACAGCTCGCCCAGCATCCTGCCGCTGTACGCGAAGGCAGCGGCGCCGATGATCCCCGGCGCCTCGCTGCTGCCCTTCGTGCCGGGCCGCGGCAAGGAGATCCCGGACATCGAGCTGACCCTCGACGGCGTCGTCGCCGACCCCGAGCAGGTGGCCGCCTACGCCCGTGTCTGCGGCTTCACGCTGCGCGACCACCTACCCCCCACCTATCCGCACATGCTCGCCTTCCCGCTGCACATGGCGGTGATGGCCGACGGGGGCTTCCCGTTCGGAGCGGTGGGCCTCGTCCACGTCGAGAACCGGATCGCCGAGCACCGGCCGATCGGGATCGGCGAGGAGTTGAAGCTGAAGGTCAAGCCGACGAAGCTCGCGCCGCACCCCAAGGGCCGCACCTTCAGCCTCGTCACCGAGGTCCGGGTCGGCCGCCAGAAGGTCTGGGAGAGCACCAGCACGATGCTGCGCCGCGGCGGCGGCTCCGAAAAGAGCGCCGACGGGACGAAAACCGCGGGTGAGGCGCGGAAATCGGCCCATCGTCGGGAGAGCGATGACCTCACCCCCAGCGCCGAGTGGCGGCTGGGCGGCGATCTGGGGCGGCGCTATGGCGCGGTGTCGGGCGACCGAAACCCGATCCATATGCACTCGCTGACCGCCAAGCCGCTCGGCTTCAAGAGCGCCATCGCCCACGGCATGTGGACCAAGGCGCGCTGCCTGGCGGCGATCGAGAGCCTGCTCCCCGACGCCTTCGAGGCCGAGGTGAGCTTCCGTAAGCCGATCTTCCTGCCCGCCCGCGTCGAGCTCCTGACCGCCCAGCGCGGCGAGGAGGTCGGCTTCGCGGTCCGGGACCTGAAGCGACAGACCCCCCACCTCGACGGTCGCGCGCGGCCGCTCGGGCAGAAATCCAAGACCGGGAGGAAATCCAAGTGAACGGCAACGACAAGGGCGGCGGGATCGCCGAGCGGAGCATGGGCTTCGGGCTGCGGGCGCTGAACCGCCTCGCCGGCTCGGACCTGCTCGACCGCATCCGCGTCCGCAAGCAGGTCGAGCGGGCGCTCTTCCAGGGCACCAAGCAGGGCTTCCGCTCCGCGACGGCGGCGGGGCGCACGTTCAAAGCCGCGCAGAAGCTCG
>DASWMG010000190.1:0-18747 GCA_036399875.1 Solirubrobacterales bacterium | reverse complement strand
CGCTCGGCCCGCTCACGGTCCCAACCGCGCACCGCCTCGGCCGAGCCGTCCTCGGAGGCGTTGTCGAGGACGAGGATCTCGGCCTCGATCCCCTCCGGGTGGGTGCGCTCGATCGCCTCCAGGCAGACGAGCAGATCGTCGCGTCCGTTCGTGTTCACGACGCAGTAAGAGAGCGTGGGCGCCACGGCGGCCACGATAATCGCCGCGATGCCGGACCCAATCCGCGTGCAGATGGTCGACCCCTCGGCCTTCACCCCCCCCTACGACCGGGCGCTCGCCGCGGCGCTGGCGCGCGGCGGCGCAGAGGTAGAGCTGCTGACCAGCCGCTTCCTCTACGGCCCGGTTCCCGAGCCCGACGGCTACCGGGTCGAGGAGCGGTTCTACCGCCGCGGCGCGGCGCGCGGCCTCGACGCTCCCGGCCGCCGTGCCTTCAAGCTGGCGGAGCACCTGCCCGACATGCTGCGCCTTCGCCGCGCCGCCGACGCGGACGTCGTCCACTACCAGTGGCTGACCGTCCCCACGCTCGACGCGCTGCTGCTGCCGCCCCGCCGTCCGCGTGTGATGACCGCCCACTACGTCCTGCCGCCGCGGCCGAGCCGCCGCCAGCGGCTCGCCGCCCGTCGTCTCTTCGACCGCATGGACGCGGTGATCGCCCACTCCGAGCACGGCGCCCGGCGCCTGCGGGAGGAGGTGGGCCTCGATTCCGGCAAGGTCCGGGTGATCCACCACGGCGCCTTCGACTACCTGACCCGGCTGCCCAGGGAGAAACCGCTCCCCGCCGAGCTGGAGGGCGCGCGGGGACCTGTCGTCCTCTTCTTCGGACTGCTGCGTCCCTACAAGGGCCTCGACCTCCTGATCGACGCCTTCCGAGAGGTCGAGGGCGCCGAGCTGTGGGTCGTCGGCAACCCCCGCATGGACGTAGAGCCCTTGCGCCGCCTCGCGGCGAAGGCGGCGGGACGGGTCCGCTTCGTCACCCGCTTCGTCGAGGACGCCGAGATCCCGGCGATCTTCCGGCGCGCCGACCTGGTCGTCCTCCCCTACCGGGACGCCGAGCATTCCGGCGTCCTCTACACCGGCCTCGCCTTCGGCAAGCCGCTCCTGCTGAGCGCCGTCGGCGGCTTCCCCGAGGTCGCGGCGCGGGGCGCCGGTCACCTGGTCGCGCCTGGCGACCGCGACGGCCTGGCGGAGGCGCTCGCCGAGCTGTGCGGCGACGAGGCGGCAAGGGAACGGCTGGCGGCGGCGTCGCGCGAGGCCGCCGCCGGGTCCTACTCGTGGGACAGCGCCGCGGCGAAGACGCTCGCCCTCTACCGCGAGCTGCTGGAGCGCTCGGCGTGACGGCCGTCGCCATCGTCTTCTGGCTCGCCCTCGGTGCGATCGCCTACACGCACGTCGGCTACCCGCTGCTGCTGCGCGTGCTCGTCGCGCTTCGTCGCTCGACGGCTGGACCCGCGGCCGCGGCGCGAGAGCACACGCCTGTCGTGTCTTTGATCGTCGCCGCCTACGACGAGGAGGACTCGATCGCCGCCAAGGTCGCCAACGCGCTGGCGCTCGACTACCCGCGCGACCGGCTCGAGATCGTCGTCGCCTCGGACGGCTCCGCCGACGCCACGGTCGAGAGAGCGCGCGAGGCCGGCGCCGACCTCGTCCTCGACCTGCCGCGGGGAGGCAAGGTCGCCGCCCAGAACGCCGCCGCCGAGCGCGCCCGCGGCGAGGTCCTCGCCTTCTCCGACGCCAACAGCGCCTGGGCGCCGGACGCGCTGCGCCGCCTGGTCGAGCCGCTCGCCGACAGCTCCGTCGGCTACGTCTGCGGCCAGGTCCGCTTCCTCGACGCGAGCGGCGACAACCTCGAGGGCGCCTACTGGCGCTACGAGATGGCGGTGCGCGAGGCCGAGTCGGGTCTGGCCGGCGTCACCGCCGGCAACGGCGCGATCTACGCCGTGCGACGCGAGGCCTACCTTCCCCTGCCGCCGTCGGGCAGCCACGACCTCTCCTTTCCCTTCCTGCTCGCCAAGCGCGGCCTGCGCTCCCTCTACGCGCCGGCCGCCCGCGCCGAGGAGAAGATGGTGCCGACCCTGGAGGGCGAGCTGGCGCGCAAGCGGCGGATGATGGTTGGGCTCTGGGACATCGTCGTCGGCGAAGGGATGCTGCGCCCGCGCGGGTACCCGCCGCTGTACGCCTTCGAGATCGCCTCGCACCGGGTGCTGCGCTACGCGACGCCCTTCCTCCACCTGGCGGCGCTGCTCGCCAACCTGGCGCTGCTCGGAGAGGGCTGGCTCTACGCCGTCACCCTCGCCGTCCAGCTGGGCGTCATCGCCGCCGCCGTTCTCGGCCGTTGGCTGGCTGCCGTACCGTTCCGGATCGCCCGCTACTACGCGATGACCACCGCCTCGATCGCGCTCGGCCTCTGGGACCGCTTCCGGACCGGGCCGCCGGGAACCTGGGAGAAGGCCGAGGGGACCAGATGAGGCGGTCCGCCTGAGATGCCGCGCGCCTTCGACGTCGTCGTCGCGGCCCTGGCCCTGGTGGTACTCGCGCCGGTCCTCCTGGTCGCCGCGATCGCGATCAAGCTCGGCAGCCCGGGCCCGGTGATCTACCGGCAGCGGCGGGTCGGCCGGGACGGCGAGGAGTTCGAGCTGCTCAAGCTGCGCACGATGGTCCAGGGCTCCGACCCGGTCGGAGTCGGCGTCGCGATCGCCCGCGATGACCCCCGCGTCACCGCCGCCGGCCGTCTGCTGCGCCGCACCTCGCTCGACGAGATCCCCAACCTGGTCAATGTCCTGCGCGGCGAGATGGCGATCGTCGGCCCCCGCCCGACCATCCCCGCCCAGGTCGTCTCCTACACGCCGCACCAGAAACGGCGCCACGAGGTGCGTCCCGGCCTGACCGGCTGGGCCCAGGTCCAGGGCCGTGCCGGCATCCCCTGGGAGGAGCGGATCGAGCTCGACGTCGAGTACGTCGAACGGCGCAGCGCCCGGCTCGACCTGCGCATCCTGCTGAAGACCGTCTGGCTGCTCGTCACCGGCCACGGCCTCGCGCCCGACTAGGGTTTCCGCCGTGAGCGAACAGCCCACGGTCAGCCTGCGCCGCTTTGAGCCCGGCGACGCCGCCGCGGTGCACCGCTGGTTCAACAACCGCGCCGCGACGCGGACGCTGATGGAATGGCGCGACGGCTTCTCGCTGGAGGAGGCCGAAGGATGGGTCGAGCGGGCGATGGACGACTCCGGCGAGGACCGCAAGTACGCGATCGTGGTCGAGGGGCGCGAGGAGCCGGTCGGATTCACCGCCCTCTACGGCCTCTTCCGCCAGACCGCACCCGAGCTGGGCGCGCTGATCGGCGACGAAGTGCGCGGGGTGGGCGTCGGCCGCCGCGCCGAGGCGTTGACGATCGCCAAGGCCTTCGACGAGTTCGGCGCCCACCGCGTCTACGGACGGATCCCGGCCGAGAACGAGGCGGCGAAGCGGGTGGTGACGAGCCTCGGCTGGCGCCACGAGGGCACGATGCGCGGCCACCTGCGCCGCGGCGGTGAGCTGGCCGACTGCGAGGTCTGGGGCGTGCTGCCGGACGAGTTCCGCGCCGCCGCCGCGGACCTCCTGTCGTGAACGGGGCGGAGGGCGAGATTCGCCCCGCTCGCGCCGAGCTGATCGCCGACGGCGGCGCCGCGACGAGCGACGAGGAGTTCTTTCGCTCGCCCCAGTTCCTCGAAGCCGAGGGCGTCACCCACTCGCTGCGGATCGAGGCCGGGGGTTCCGAGACGGATGGCGTGAAGCTCCTGGCGCCACTGGTCGTGCGCGAGATCCCAGGGAGCGGCGAGCACGACGCCACCTCGCCGTATGGCTTTCCGGGATTGGCGCTTCGGCGCGCTTCGGAGATTGACCACGCCGGAGGGGGGCGAATGTCGGATACGCCGCTCGATCCGGGCGCGATCGACTGGTCGGCCACCGGCCTTGTCTCGCTCTTCGTCCGCCACACGCTCGGCGAGCCGCCCCTGGCCGGGACCTCCGAGCGCAACCTGGTCCAGATCGCCGACCCGGCCCTGCCCCGCAAGAGCCGCGGCAGCGACCGCAACCAGGTCAACAGGAACCGACGCGCCGGCTACGAGGTGCGCCTCGTCCCGGGCCCCGAGACGAGCGACGAGCAGCGCGCCGGCTTCCTCGCCGCCTACGAGCAGACGATGCGCCGCACCGGCGCCGCCGCGCGCTACTTCTTCGGCGTCGCCTATTTCGAGCGCGTCCTCCGGTCGCCGCTGAGCTGGCTCGCGCTCGCCCATGCCCCCGGCGGCGAGGTGGCCGCCGCCTCGCTGCTCGTCCGCAGCGACGGCTTCCTCCACTACTACCTGAGCGGCAGCGCCGACCCCTGGCTGCGCGACTCGCCGATGAAGAACGTCGTCTCGGCGCTGGTCGATCTCTCTATCGAGCAGGGGCTGCCGCTCAACCTCGGCGGCGGGATGACGCGCGGCGACCGGCTCGAGGAGTTCAAGCGCGGCTTCGCCAACCGCGAGCAGACCTGGCGCACGTCGGAGATCGTCTGCGACGCCGACGCCTACGCCCGCCTTTCCGCCGGTCGCGAGAGCGGCGACTACTTCCCGGCCTATCGGGCGCCGAGCTGAGCGCTCGGTATCGCGCGGGTCAGATCAAATTTCGGGTTCGACCGGGGTCGGGCCTTTGACAGCGCCAGTTCCCTCGCCGCCGTACCGGCCCCAGGTTTTGCGGCCGAAGGCGCGGATCGCGTCGAGCGTCGCCTGCCCTTTGTATTTGGGGCAGCCGATCATGTTGGTCCAGGTGGTCGCCGCAACCTCGTAGGTCATGTCGTCGTTCGGGAAGAGCAGCGTCCCCCCGTACATCGTCTCGTAGAGACCCTTCAGTTCGAGCTGGGCGTCCTCGTCGAGGTCGGGGCTGTACTGGATCTCCATTCGGCCGTGCTCGAGCGAGTGGACGAAGAAGAGCGGGTCGGGCATCTCGCTGTAGGCGCCATCGGCCTGCTGGTACGGCGATTCGGCGTGGTTGCCGGAGGTTGGCGGGCTGGTCCCGTACGGTGGCGGCGTCGCGGTCGGCGGCAGGTGTTCTTTGCCCTCGTCGCGGAGCTCGAGTTTCAGCACGCAGCCGGCTTTCTGGGCGGCTTTGGTCAGGTCGGTCTCCTTCGCGGCCGGCACCTCGGTCCCCTCGCGCTCGTCGGGCTCGAAGCCGTTGACCGAGCCGCTCGCCGGGTTGAGGTGGGCCGCACCCCCGCCGCCTTCGCCCGAGGAGGCGATCGCGATGACGATGCCGGCGACGACGGCGATGCCGATGATCCCGGCGATCGCGTAGGCGAAGAGCAGCCGCCGTCGCTCCGACTTGGAATGGCTCGACTCGCGTTCTTCGCGCGCCTGCCGGAGCCGCTCCCTCTCTTCCTCCCTACGGTTGGCCACGTTCGGTCGAGGAAGTTAGCAGCAACTAGCCGCCCTCAGCGGCCGAGCCAGTCACAGTGGCACCCGCCTCCCGGGCCCGCTCCCAGGGCCGCGCCGCCTTCAGCGCGCTCAGCACCGCGTGCGTGGCGGGCGCCCGGTTGAGGGCGTAGAAGTGGATGCCGGGGGCCCCGCCGATCAGCAACTCGGCGCACTGCTGCGCCGCGTAGGCGATCCCGAGCTCGAACTCGGCCCGCTCGTCGCCTTCGGCGGTCAAGAAGGCAGCTTCCAGCGACGGCGGGATCGAGGCGTCGCAGAGACTGCATATCCGCTTCGTCTGGGCGAAGCTGGCGACCGGGATCACCCCGGCCAGGATCGGCACGTCGATCCCCTTCCGCCGCGCCGCCTCGACGAAGTCGAAGTAGACCTGGTTGTCGAAGAAGAGCTGCGTGATCAGGAAGGACGCGCCGGCCTCGACCTTGGTGCGCAAGTAGGTGAGGTCGGTCTCGAGGTCGGGCGCCTCCGGGTGGACCTCGGGGAAGCAGGCGCCGCCGATCGTGAAGTCCCAGCGCGAGGAGATGAACGCCGCCAGCTCGGCGGCGCTGCCGAGCCCGCCCTCCGGCTGCACGAAGTCCTCCTGACCACGCGGCGGGTCACCGCGCAGTGCGAAGACGTTCTCGATGCCGGCCGCCTCGATCCGGTCGAGCGTCGTCGCCAGGCCCTCGGTCGTCTCGCCGACGCAGCTGAGGTGGGCCATCGTCTCGAAGCCGAGCTCGTCGCGCAGGGCGCGGGTGATCTCCACCGTCCCCTCCCGCGTCGAGCCGCCCGCCCCGTAGGTGACCGAGGCGAAGTCGGGCTCCAGCTCGCGCAGCGAGCGTGCCGTCGCGAAGAGCTGCTCGCTCGCCTCCTGGCTCTTGGGTGGGAAGAGCTCGACCGAGAAGACCGGCCGTTTGGAGATGAGGATCTCGTCGATGCGCATCCGAGCAGGGTAGCCGCCCGGCGCTCGATCGCCTCTGTGCGAGGATTGCCCGCGGCCATGGCCGACGAGCTTCGCTACGAGCGGATCGGCGCCGCGGCGGTCGTCACGATCGACCGCCCAGAGCGGCGCAACGCGGTGGACGCCGCCACCGCGGCGGCCTTTCGCGCGGCGCTGCGCGACTTCGAGGCGGACGAGGGAGCGCGCGTCATGGTCCTCACCGGCGCCGGCGGCGAGGCCTTCTGCGCCGGCGCCGACCTGAAGGCGCTCGACCTCGACGTCGACCACCCCGAGGGCCCAATGGGGCCGACCCGCCTGACCCCGGCGAAGCCGGCGATCGCGGCGGTCGACGGCTGGTGCCTCGCCGGCGGCGTCGAGCTGGCCCTCTGGTGCGACCTGCGGCTCGCCACGCCCGGCTCGACCTTCGGTCTCTTCGAGCGGCGCTGGGGAGTGCCGCTGGTCGACGGCGGTACGCAGCGTCTGCCACGGGTCATCGGCATGGGCCGTGCCCTGGAGCTGATCCTGACCGGCCGCCCGGTCGAGGCCGACGAGGCGCTCGCAATCGGGCTCGTCAACGAACTGGTTCCGGCCGGCGGCCACCTCGACCGCGCCCTCGAGCTGGCCGAGCGGATCGCCTCCTTCCCCCAGGAGACGATGCTCGCCGACCGCCGCGCCGCGATCGAGGGCTCTGGCCTGCCACTCGCCGAGGGACTTGCCCTGGAGCACCGGCTCGGGCGTGAGGTCCTCGAGGTCGCCGCCCGCGGCGCCGCCCGCTTCGCCGCCGGCGAGGGCCGCCACGGCGAGGGCGTCTAGCGGTCGCTGGGAGCGGCGGCGGCTCGGCCGCGCTGCTCTTCGGCGCCTTTGGGACCGATGTAGGGCGTCAGCACCGCGAAGACGAGGTCGGGAAGCAACCGCGCCAGCTCCGTCGCGCGTCCCGCCCTGATCTCGTCGAAGATCATCGAGGTGGCGCCGCCGATCGCGAACCGAGCCGTATCGGCTGGCAACTGCTCGCGCCGCCCGGAGTAGGCCCGTCCTTCCTCGAGGAAGGGGGTGAAGCGAGCGAGCGCGGCGCGGTACCGCTCGCGAGCCCGGTCGCCGGCGGCGGTCACCTCGACCATCGCCATGCGCGCGATGTCGGCCTCCGCGGCGAGCAGATCGACGAGGGCCCGCAGCCCAGCCACCACCCGCTCCGGCCAGGGCCGCCCCGAGGCGGCCTCGTAGGAGCTCGCCACGTGGGCGACGAGGACGTCGATCACCGCGTCGTATGCCTCGAGGAAGCACTCCTCCTTGCTGTCGAAGTCGGCGTAGAAGGCGTCCTCGTCCGCTCCGGCGAATGAGGCGACGTCGCTGACCGTCGTCGCCTCGTAGCCCTTCGTGGACACCACTCGAACCATGGCCTCGAGCAGCCGCTCGCGCTGCGAGCGGACGACGTAGGCGCGCGGCAAACCCTCAGCTCGGTCGGCCACCGCACGTGGATTCGGTCCCGGCGAACCCATCGAGTCCAATGTAGGGCAGGCCCGGCCGGGTGTCCAAAATCAGGCTTGCGCGCCGCCGACTTCGGCCTGGGCCGCGCTCATCTCCTCGCCTGCCGCCGCCGCCCCGAAATAGGGAAGTACCGCAAAGTACATGAACTCCGGCAAAAGCTCGCGAAAACCGCCATCCGCACCGGTTGCCAGGCGTGAGTGGACGATCGCGTGGATGCCCGCGAGGATGCCCTCAGGGGCGATTCCGGGCGGTGACTCGCCCCCGAGTTCCCGCCTGGCCAGATCGATGAATTCAGTGATCTTTTTCATCATCTCGGCCCGTCTTTGCAGGGGCTCCGGGCCGGCTGCGTGGACTTCGACGATCAGCGCTCGACTGATCTCCGGCTCGGCGTCGAGGAAGTCGAGAACGGCGCCGAGGCCCGCACGCAGCATGCCGCGCCAGTCGTCCTGCGCCGCGGCCGCCGCGATCGCGATCGCCTCCAAGCGGGCGACGCCGGCCTCGAAAGCGCGCTGGAAACAGGCATCTTTATCGGTGAAATGGTCGTAGAAGGCCTGCCGATAGAGGCCCGTGCGGGCCAAAATCGTGCGTACGGAGGTCGCGTCGTAGCCGTTGGCGCCGACCTCTTCCAACATCCCGACCATGATCTTTTCGCGCTTCGGCGGGCCTTCCAGCCCGAGCTTTCCGCTGCCCGCCTCGTAGGCGGTAGCCGTCGTCAATCCGGCCCCCTCTTCCCCTGGCTGGACGTTGGCCGCTCCCTGCTTCCCCATCGCAACCCTCCTGTCAGGTCGAGGGAACAGGTTGTCTAGACTGCGGAAATGTACCGGTATATCGCCCAGGCGTCCAGCTTGAATCTCATGAACTGGTGAGTACAGTCCCCCCCGTGACTCAACGCGTCACCCAGGTGAGGAGACCCCGCCCCGGGCAGCACGCTCTGCCCCGCGAGTTCATCGCCCAGCACCAGCGCGCCAGAATCGTCGCTGCGCTCGCCGAGGAGACGGTCGACAAGGGCTACCGGGCCGTCACGGTGGCCGACGTCGTGCGCCGCGCCGGGATCGCCCGCAACACCTTCTACGAGAACTTTTCCTCGAAGGAAGACTGCTTCCTCGCCGCCTACGAGTTCGCGGTCGAGGAGGCGATGCGGCGCGTCGTCGAGGCGGGTAGCGAGCTCGAGAGCTGGCCGGCCCGCGTCAACGCCGGCCTCGCCGCCTTCTTGAGCTACGTGGCAAGCGAGCCGGCCCTCGCCCACACCTGCGTCGTCGAGGCGCTGTCCGCCGGGCCCGCCGCGGTCGAGCGCCGCGAACGCTCGATCCAGGAGTTCGTGCCGCTGTTCCGCCTCGGCCGCAAGGTCTCGCCGCAGGGCGAGAACCTCCCCCCGACGCTGGAGGAGCAGATCGTCGGCGGCCTCTTCTGGATCCTCTACCAGCGGATCGTGAGCGGGAAGGTCGAGGAGATCGAGTCGCTGCGCCCCGAGCTGGTCGAGTTCGCGCTCAGCCCCTACATCGGCTCCGAGGCCGCCAAACGCTCCGCGGCCGAAGCGCCCGCCGCGCCCACCGCCGGCTGAACGGCGATTCCGGGCTTGCGCACGATATGGTCGCGGAGTGGCACGGAAACGAGCAGCCAAAAGCGTCTCGAAACCGCCTAAGCGCGGTGGGGGCGTGGACGAGTATCCGCCAGAGCTCGCGCGTCTCCCCCCGGGCCGTCACGGCCTGCCGCGCGAGTTCGTCGCGCACAACCAGCGCGAGCGGCTGATCGCCGGGATCGCCGAGGCGATCGCCGAAAACGGCTACTCCGGGACGACGATCGCCCACATCACCCGGGCCGCCGCCGTCTCCCGCCGCACCTTCTACGAGCACTTCCCTAGCAAGGACGACTGCTTCGTCGCCGCCTACGAGGCCGTGATGGCGGAACTGCAGGAGCGCGTCTCGGAGGCCTTCGACGCCGAGGACGAGTGGCCCGAGGCGATCAAGGCGGGGATCGCCGCGATGCTCGACTTCCTCGCCTCGGAGCCGAACCTGGCCCGCCTCTGCATGGTCGAGGCGCTGGTCGCCGGTCCGGTCGTGGTCGAGCGCTACGACGCCGCGATCCAGAGCTTCGTCCCCTACTTCAGGGAGGGCCGCGAGGGCCGCTCGCCCGAGGTGCTCTCCCGCCTCTCGCCGACCACCGAGGAGGCACTGGTAGGCGGCATGGTCTCGCTGATCTCGCGCCGCATCATCGCCGGCAAGACGGCGAAGCTCCGCGAGCTGCTGCCGGACCTGGTTGAGTTCACGCTGACGCCCTACCTCGGCAGCGCCGCGGCCTCCAAGGTCGCCAAGCAAAGCTGAGGGCCGGGCCGGCGACGCCTCAGGCGTAGGTGAGGAGGCGGAGTTTCGAGAAGTCGAGCGCCTCGACCGGCTCGCCCTGGGGGCCGCGGGCGATCACGTCGACCGCCGCCTTGCGTTTGCCGGCGCCGAGCAGGCGGCCGACCGCCTCGGTCACGGTGACGATCCGCACCGTCGGCTCGAGGTGGTGGGGGAGGCGGAAGTCGAAGGCGTCGCGTTCCCGGTTGACCTCGCAGTGCCCGTGCTCTCCGTAGCAGCGGTCGTGGCCGAAGACGTAGAAGGAGCCGGCGTAGGCGGGATGGTCGATGCCCGCGTCGCGGTCCAGTCCGCGCCCCGCTCCGATGAAGATGCGCGCCTCGAAGGAGTCGCCGGAGTGGTCGACGTCGTAGAAGACGAGGTCGACCCGGTCGAAGCTGTGCTCGGGGTCGGGCAGCTCCAGCGGTTTGCTGCGGAAGCGGTCAACCACGACTGGTCCCGGGGACGGCCGCCGTGCCCGCCGCGTAGTCGTAGCCGAGCGCGGTGATGTCGAGCGTGTCGCGCACCGTCATCGGGAACGGCGGCAGGGCGAGGTCGAGGTAGCGGCGCGGCAGGCGGGCGCCGGGATGGTCGAGCTGCCACAGGTACCAGAGCCGGTCGACCATGCAGTGGTGGGCCCAGAAGACCGGGTCGTAGGCCGAGGTCGCGATGCTGCCCATCGTCCCGCCGACCCAGCCGTGGATGCCGTTGTGGATGCTCTCGAGCTGGTTCTGGAAGGTGAAGTAGTCGCGGTTGCGGCGGACCTGCGCGACTGCCTCGGGGCTGGGCAGCCAGCTCGGGTCGCCGGGCTGGCGCCACGTGCGCCTCTCGTCGGGGCGGCGCCTGCCGCTCGGTTGGATCGGCGAGGAGGCGAGCGGGTTGACACGGCCGTCGACGCGAGCGCGGGCGTAGGCCGGCGGGATCCCCTGCTGGTGGTCTTTGGTCCAGTCCCACCAGGGGAGGGTCACGCCGGGGACGCGGTCTTGGAGCGCCTTCTCGAAGAAGTAGAGGTAGGCGCGGTGCCAGGGCAGGAAGATCTCGCTGCCGTGCTGGCAGTAGGCGGGCAGCGGCAGGCCGTGGATTCCGGCCCAGTACTGGTAGCCGCGATCGTCGCCGATTCCCTGCGCCAGCCGGACCGCCTCGCGCAGGTCGGCGAGCTGCCCTTCGCTGAGACGGCGGGCGCTGCGCCGGTGGCGCAGGCGCACCGCGGCTCGGGTCGGAGTGGGGGCGGCGGTCGCCATCGGGCGGCACGCTTTCATGCCGAGACGACCAACGCAACTTTTTCATTGAGAACTTAAAAATTCCCAATCGCTGGTGAAGAGGGGGCTTCGAACGAAACTTCTCGTCGCTTGAATTCTTCCTCGACCTATACGAACATACGTTCGTATGAGAGCCGCCTATATCTCGGCTGTCCCCGTCGCCGCGATCGCCGATCGGCTCGGTCTGCCGGACCGAGAGGCCGGCAACCTGGTCGAGGCGCTGCGGCGGCTGGGAGTCGAGACGTTGGGGCAACTGGCGGCGCTCTCGGCGGCCTCGGTCGCCGATCGCTTCGGGCCGCCGGGGCTGCGCGCGCTCCGGCTGGCCCGGGGCGAGGACGAACTGCTCGTCTGTCTGCAGCGCGGCGCCCGCGAGGAGATCGCGGCTGAGATCGAGCTGCCCGAGGGGACCGCCGGCGATCGGCTCGAACGGGCGCTGGAGTTGCTGGTCGACCGGCTGCTCGTAGCCCCGCGGCGCAAGGAGCGGGCCCTGCTGGGCCTGCGGCTCGGGGCACTCCTCTCCGATGGCGGCGCCTGGAGCGTCGACCAGGGCCTCGGCCGACCCTCCGCCAACCCGCGGGTGCTGCGCAATGTGCTGGCGCCGCGGCTGGCGGAGTTGCCGGCGCCCGCTGTCTCGCTCTCGCTGCGCTCGCTCGGCCTCGGCCCGCGCGCCGCCGGCCAGCTCGAGCTGGCCGTGCGCGGCGACGAGTCGCGCCGCCGCCGCCTCGGCGCCGCGCTGCGCGAGGTTCGCGCCACCCAGGGCGCCAACTCCTTGCTCAAGGTGCTGCCGGTGGACACCGCGTCGCGGGTGCCCGAGCGGCGCGCGATCCTGACGCCCTACCCGGTGCCGGCACGATGAGGTGGTTAGGAGCTCTTCGCCGCCGGCTTGACGACGCGCAGCTTGTCGAGCGGGGCGAAGACGATTCTTTCTGCACCGCCCAACTCTGGTTCAAGGATCTCGAGCATCGCGACCCCCGGTCTATAGAACTCCAAGACTCCACCTCTTGCACCAGCAGGCGCGTCGCCCACCCGCTCGGTCAACTCGACGATGTCGAACTCCTTGATCTCGTGCGCTATGGCTGCCATGGCCTCTCCATGCTAGGGGGTCGGGTAGGAGGTGACCAGCCGTGGGGCGGAGCCTTTGAAGGAGTAGTGCCACGAAACGATCGCCAGCGAGCTCCGACGGTTGAAGATGAGCAAAGGCTTTGTTTCGCAGGCGATCCCATTGGGCCGGAGATCCCGCACATCTCGAACCTTGGAGTCGAGTGCGGCGTGGGCGATTGCGTGCCAAAAAAGCTCCTTGTCCACCAGGCTTGCCCGAAAGACGCGCTCCCATTCGCTGCCGTGCCCCTCTGCTCCGAGGATCCATTCCAGCTTCCGCTGCTCGCACCAGGCCTCCCCCGCGCGCGGAAGCGGTTCTCCGACTTTCGGTGGCCACGGCACAGCCCCGACGCTAGGGATCGAGATTTCACACGTGTGCGTCTCAGGTCAATTCTTTGGGCCCGTAGTCACGCAGAACTGAAACGGGTGCGATGAGCCCCGGGCTGCGCCGTCTCTATGCCCCGCGGCGGGTCAGGGTGGAGGTCGATACGGAAGGAATTCCGCTTGCGGTCGAGGGGGTAGCGGTCGGGACGGTCCGCGAGGAGTGGTTGATCGAGGACCGGTGGTGGACGTTGCGGCCGATGTGGCGCCACTACTTCGAGCTGGTCCTGGTCGACGGCAAGGACATGACCGTCTTCCGCGACGGTCGCGGCCACTGGTATCGGCAGCAGGCTTAGGGGGCCTCGTGGACGAGGCGATCCCCTATGTGGAGCTCCACGCTCATTCCGCCTTCTCCTTCCTCGACGGCGCCTCTACTCCGCTGGAGCTGGCCGCCGCCGCCGCCGAGCGCGGTTACCCCGCTTTCGCCCTCACCGACCACGATGGGGTGTGGGGGTCGATGGAGTTCGCCCATGCCTGTAAGGGGTTCGGGGTGCGGGCGATCACCGGAGCGGAGGTGACCGTGGTCGCGGGAGAGTACGTTTACCTGACTCTCCTGGTCGAAGACGCGAACGGTTACCAGAACCTCTGTCGTTTGCTGACCGCCGCGCACTCTCATACTCGTGACAACAGAGGCCGATCGGCCGAACAGTCTCATGTCACCTTGGAGCAGGTGGAAGCACACTGTGAGGGATTGGTGTGCCTCTCCGGTTGCGCCGGCGCGGGGGTCGTGGCCGGCGCCTGGGAACGGGGGGAGCCAGAGATCGGCGCGGACCTGGCCAAGCGCCTCCTCGCCGCCTTCGGCCGCGACCGCTTCCGGATCGAGCTGCAGCGTCCCTACTGGCGCCGCGACCGCGCCCGCAACCGCTGGCTGACCGGCCTCGCCGAGCGACTCGGCGTCCCCTGCGTCGCCACCGGCAACGTCCACGCGCACGCCCGCTCCCGCGCCCACCTCCAGGACGCCTTCGTCGCCGTGCGCCTCGGCACCACGCTCGAGGCGAGCGAGCCGCGGCGGCGCGGCAACTGCAGCTCGGCCCTGGCCTCGCCGGCGGCGATGGCGACCCGCTTCGCCGAGCACCCCGAGGCGGTCGCGGAGACCGCGCGGCTGGCCGAGCGGCTGTGCTTCGACCTGACCGAGGAGCTGGCCTACAGCTATCCGGGCTCCGGGGAGCGGCGAACAGATATCGAGCTGGCCAGGATCTGCCGGGCGAAGCTGCTGGAGCGCTATCCGACGCGGCGGCTGGCGGAGGCCGGGCGGCGCCTGGAGGAAGAGCTGGCGATCATCCGTCACCTCGACCTCTCCGGCTTCTTCCTCCTCCACCGTGACCTGCTCGAGCTGGCCCGCGAGGTGGCGGCGGAGGTGCGCGGCCCGGACTCGGTGCGATCTGTGTTGCCGCCGGGGCGCGGTCGCGGCTCCAGCGTCAGCTCGATCGTCTGCTACCTGACCGGGCTCTCCCACGTGGACCCGGTCGAGACAGACCTCTTCGCCGGTCGCTTCCTCAACGACGAAGCGACCAAGATGCCCGACATCGACCTCGACTTCCCGCGCGACATCCGCGAGAAGCTGATCCCCCGCGTCCACGACCGCTACGGCGCCGACCGCTCCGCCCTCGTCGCCGCCTTTCCGACCTACCGGCCGCGCGGCGCGGTGCGCGACCTCGGCAAGGCGCTGGCGCTGCCGCCCGAGGAGATCGATCGCGTCGCCAAGGTGGTCGGCTTCCACGAGCGCTCGGGCGAGATACGTCGCGACGTCGTCGCCGCGATCGGCGCCGAGCGCGCCGCCGCGCCGGGCTGGAAGGCGCTGATCGACCTCTGCCCGGAGGCGATGGGCCTGCCGCGCAACGCCTCCCAGCACTCGGGCGGCATGGTGATCTCGACCCGGCCGCTGATCGACGTCTGCCCGGTCGTGCCGGCGGCGATGGAGGGGCGGCAGATCGTCCAGTGGGACAAGGACTCCTGCGCCGACGCCGGCTTCCTCAAGATCGACCTGCTCGGTCTGGGGATGCTCTCGGCGGTCGAGCGCTGCGTCGAGGAAGTGGGGCGGACGCGGGGCGAGCGGCTCGACCTCTCGCGGATCCCGCTCGACGACGAGCCCACCTTCGAGTCGATCCGCGCCGCCGAGACGACCGGCGTCTTCCAGATCGAGAGCCGCGCCCAGATGCAGATGCTGCCGCGCACCCGGCCCGAGAACCTCGACGACCTGACCGTGCAGGTGGCGCTGGTGCGGCCGGGGCCGATCCAGGGCGGCGCCGTCCATCCCTATATAGAGAGACGCAAGCGGCTGCGCGAGGACCCCGGCTACGAGGTCGCCTACGAGCACCCGCTGCTGGAGCCGGTGCTGAAGGAGACGCTGGGCACGATCGTCTACCAGGAGCAGGTGATCGAGGTGGCGATGCACCTCGCCGGCTTCACCTCCTCCCAGGCGGAGGGGTTGCGGCGGGCGATGAGCCGCAAGCGCTCGGCGGCCGAGCTGGAGAAGCACCACGCCGACTTCGTCGCCGGGGCGACACGTCGCGGCGTGCCGACGGCGACGGCGGAGCGGATCTGGGGGCAGATCCAGGGTTTCTCCGGCTTCGGCTTTCCCAAGGCGCACTCGGCCGCCTTCGGCCTGCTCGCTTACCAGTCGGCCTGGCTGCGCGTCCACCGCGCGCCCGAGTTCCTCTGCGCGCTGCTCAACGAGCAGCCGATGGGCTTCTACCCGCCCGACGCCCTCGTCCACGAGGCGCAGCGCCGCGGCGTACGGCTGGCCGGACCCGACGCCAACCGCAGCCGCGTGGAGTGCCATGTCGAAGCGGGGGCGGAGGGCGCGCGGGGCGGGCCCGTCGTGCGGATAGGGCTCGGCTACGTGAAGGGCGTGCGCAAGGAGGAGATGGAGAGCCTGGTCGCCGCCCGCGAGCGCGACGGCGCCTACACGGGGATCGCCGACCTCGCCTCGCGCTCCGGCGCCGGCCGCGACGGCCTCGCGCGCCTCGCCTGGGCTGGGGCGCTCGACGACCTGGTGGGGGACCCGCCGGTTGTTGAGTGCCCATATGGGCACCGAAGAGCCGGCGGGTCTGAGGGCGGGCGGCGCGAGGCGCTCTGGGAGGCCGGGATCGCCGGCACGGGAGTGCGGCACGCGGGGGGCACGCAGATGGCGCTGCCGCTGGAGACGCCGGGCGCGCCGGCGCTGGAGCCGCTCGGCGCCTGGGGCGAGGCGATCGCCGACTACCGCTCGACCGGGATGACGCTGGGGGAGCACCCGATGGCGCTGATGCGCCCCGCCCTCGGGCCCGAGCTGAGGCGCAGCACCGACCTCGAGCGGATCGACGACGGCGCGACGGTCGCGGTGGCCGGCATGGTCGTCGCCCGCCAGCGGCCCGAGACCGCCAAGGGGATCGTCTTCATGCTGATCGAAGACGAGCGCGGCACCGTCAACCTGATCGTGCCGGCCTCCGTCTACGAGCGCCACCGCGCCGTCGTCCGCGCCGCGCCGTTGGTCCGCGCCAAGGGCCGGCTGGAGCGACGGGAGGGGACGACCAACGTGCTGGTCTCCACGGTGCACGAACTGGAGTGGAAGGAGCCGCCGCCGCGGAGCGCCGACCCGCCGCCGCGGGGCGACGCCGCGAGCGGCAAAGCGTCCACCCCTCGGCCTCGCCGCCCCGCGCGCCGTCGTCCGTCCCCGCCCGAGATCGCGAAGACGCACGAGCGCCGCCGCCTCCGCGAGCGCGCCGTCGCCGAGCTGCGCGCCGTCGCCCCGGCGGGCCACAGCTGGGGCCGGCGGGGTTAGGGAGCGTTTCGTCGGGCTGTTTAGGAGGTTCTAGCTGGCCGTGCGACGCGAGGGGCGACCCGGACCGTGCCGGGCGAGCTCGATGACCTCCGCACCCTCGGCCCCCTCCGGCGTACCGGCGAGCACGTCGCCGACGGTCATCTTGCGGTAATCGAGCACCTCCCGCTCCACCCAATCCGGCTCGAGCAAGGCTTTGGCGATCAACATGCCGATGATCTCCGCCTGCGTTGCGGAGGCGTCGGTTCCAAGCTCCGTCAGGAAGCCGAGCCGACGGTGTACCGGCAGGGGCAGGGATACCGAAGTCGACTGCGGCACCGCGTCTCGGATGCGCTCCCCTGGGGAGAGCTTGACCAACTCCTTCTTCCTCGCCATCGCGTCCCTTCAGCTTGAGGACCAGCCGTCTAGAAACGGCAGCGGTCATTGTCGAAAAAATATAGATATATTCTTTCTTTCATCGTCTAACTCAGTACATTCTCAAATTCATTCTGAAAAGTTTATTGCGTGGGAGGATCGAAAATGAGCCGGACGGAAAAAGGCGGGTCGCCCCGACAGCCGGACCTCAAGGAATCGCTCGTCGTAGTTCTCGGCCTCACGTTCGCCGCGGTCTCGTTTGCCGTCGCCCTGGTGGGCGAGCCGACGTGGCCGGTCAGGGTTGCGGCGCTGACGGTGGTCGTCGTGACCATCGTCGCGGTCGTGGCCTGGCACTCTGGTTATCGCGCGGCCAACGACAGATCGGACTCCGGTTAGGACAGCCGAAGGTCGATCCGAAGGCCGGCCCGACGGCGCTCGGCGGGTCGGAGACGCGAGCGGTCGCCTCAGCCCTGCAGGCCGACCCCGAACCGCAGGTGCGTCACTCCCGGCGAATCGATCGCGTGGAGAGGCTCGACTTCGATCCGGGCCGCGGCCGCCGGTTCGAAGTCGAGCAGCCGCACGCCGCCGCCGAGCAGCACGGGGACGAGATGGATCTCCAGCTCATCGAGCAGCCCCGCCTCGATCGCCTCGCGGATCGCCTGACCGCCGCCGGCGATGGCGACGTCCTTGTCGCCGGCTGCCTCGCGGGCCTGGGCCACCGCGCTCTCGATCCCCTCGACGAAGGTGAACGTCGTGCCGCCTTCCTTGGCCAGCGGCTCCTGCGGCCGGTGGGTCAGCACGAAGACCGGGTTGCGGAAGGGCGGTTCGTCGCCCCAGGGCTCCTCGCCGTGGTCGAACATCCGCCGCCCCATCACGATCGCGCCGTTCGCCTCGGTGGCCGCCGTGAAGCGCTCGTCGTCGGGGCCGCTCTCGCCGCCCTCGTAGCCGTGCGCCTCGCGCCAACTCCTGAGGCGGGTCACCCAGGTGTGCAGCTCCTCGCCACGGTCGCCCAGCCCGTTGTCGACGCTGTCGTTCGGCCCCGCGACGAAGCCGTCCAGCGACATCGTGATCTCCGCCGTCACCTTGCTCATGAGGCGAACTCGCCGACCGCGATCGTGTTGCCGTCGGGGTCCTTGAACCAGGCGACCGCGCCCATCCGCTCGGAGCGGAGGATCCCTTTCTCGTCCGTCTTCATCGGCTCGTCGTAGCGCTCGAACTCGACCCCTTTGGCGCTGAGCTCGTCCACCAGTTGCTCGAGACCCGACACTTCCCAGGTCGCCACCGTGGCCGTCGCCTTGCCGGCGTGCTCGGAGACGTAGACGAACAGCTCCGATCCAGCCCCGCAGGCGTAGGTCACGACCTGCGCCTCACCGTCCTCGTTCGTCGCCGAGAGGCCGAGCTTGCCCTCGTAGAACTGTCGTGCTCTGCCCAGATCCGAAACCGCGATCGTCGCCGTCACCTTGCTGTCGCTCAATGCGCTCATCTCACTCCTCCTCGTTTGGTCGCCTGTCCATCACTACCCCTTCGGCTGCCAGAAAGCCAGCTCCCCGCCCGCCGGCGTCGAGACGACGCTGCGCCATCCGGCCGGCCCCTCGCGCGGCTCCAGCAGGACGGCGGCGCCGAGGCCGCGCGCCCGCTCGGTCGCAGCGAAGATCTCCGCCACCTCGACGTAGGGCAGCCAGAGCGAGTGGCGGGTCGGGCACTCGACGATGCCGCCGCC